>CBFGVN010000638.1:0-1969 GCA_965651845.1 uncultured Chryseobacterium sp.
CTTATAAACGTTATATGGTTTTCTTAAGACTTATTGAACGTTTTGAAGGATATATCATGAAACGGCTGTATATTGAAACAATAGAAATGGAATTCGTTAAAGATTTTATTCTTTTTGGGAAAGATGAATCTTACAGTGAAAGTACCATCTATAGATCTTTGCATTTTATCCGAACTGTTCTCAACTTCGTTGAAAGAAAAGGTATCAGAACTGCAGTGCGTGAACTTGAAATCAGAAGAGAGAAACAGCAAAGGGAAATTATTACCCTTAATGAACGGGAAATCCATGAAATAAAGCAGGTCAAAATTCCTATAGAATTAACACCTGCAAAAGACTGGCTATTAATAAGCTGCTATACAGGACAAAGAATATCGGATTTTATGGAATTCTCTACTGAGCAATTAATTCAGATTGATGGAAAGACATGCATCAGCTTTACCCAGAAAAAAACAAGAAAGAAAATGTTTCTTCCTCTGCATCCCGAGGTTCTTAATGTAATTAAGAGAAATGGAAACAACTTTCCTAAAAAACTTTCTATCACTGAATATAATGAACAAATAAAAAAAATTGCAATGTTGGCTGGATTAACGGAGTCTATTAAGGCAAAAAAAAGAACAGGACATAGGACTCAAAATACCTTGATAGAAAAATGGGAAACCATAACCAGTCATATTGGAAGAAGAACTTTTGCCACTATGTTTTACGGAAAAATACCTACCCCACTCCTTATGGAGGCTACCGGACATACTTCTGAGCAAATGTTCTTACAATATATCAACCCTATTATGGATAAAAATAAAGTAATATGTTTAAGTAGATATTTTGAGAACATTTATCTGAAAGAAAAAACTTTGATTGATTTAGAGTCTAAAACAGTAATGTTTGTAACAGCCCAACAGTCAAAAAATATATACTCATTATTTTAAACTAATACATTCAATAAAAAAATTTAATAATATCGTATAAAATTTTAATTTGGTACATTGTAATCTCACCCTATTTAGGTACACTCAAAAGTAGAGTTTTCCGTTACTAATTTCTTGTTGTCGTTGTTAAAATTTTGTTGAAATGTGGGAAACTCGTTAGCCTTGGGCAAGTTTTCCGTATTCAATAAAAGTCTCTTGGCGTGAGGTATTGCAGCGAGTTATGTGGTCGCTCGTTATTATACATCGACATCCAGATTTCTGAATAATTTCTCATTTGCTTTATGTTCTCAAAGAGATAAATATCCAGAAATTCTGTCCGAAAAGTTCTGTTGAACCTTTCTATCAAAGAATTTTGCGTTGATTTTCCGGGTAGAATATAATGAAAGGCAATTTCATTTTTACCGCACCAATCTTTTAGTTTTTCTGCAATAAACTCCGGACCATTGTCAACTCTTATTTTTCTGGTTTTCACGGCAGTCAATCAGCTGTTCCAATTCTGAAACTACTCTTACAGATGGTAAACTGTGTCGATAGTGATGTTCAAAACTTCTCTGTTAAAATCATCAATGATATTCAAGCTTCTTACACTTTTGCCACTCTCCAGAGTATCGTGCATAAAATCCATGCTCCAGCATAAGCATTGGATAAGACAACAGAATTCTTGTTTTAAAGTGTGCTATTATTTTGTTTTGCAGTTCTGTAGACTGCTTTGGCTTGTAGTTTAATTTTTAGAAATCTGTATTGTGATTTGCTTTGAATGGTAAGTAAAACTATTTAATTTTTTTTCTAACTGTTATTACTTTTTACTTTTGCAAATTTAGGACAGCATCATTCACATAAAAAAATCTTTTTGGGTATCTCAAAAAATTCTTTCGTAAGGCTTCAATAATTTTTTCAGAAACTCCTGAATCCTGCGGACAAAAAGATTTCAAGCCCTCATTTCAATGCTTTTCATTCCGGTTTTATGTGCCTGATCCTGTACTTCGGCGGAAGGGCAAAGAAAAAGTCGGAACCTCAGTCATACGAATCAATTCAATCAAAAT
>CBFGVN010000639.1:0-1954 GCA_965651845.1 uncultured Chryseobacterium sp.
TTCATGTGTGCCAATCTGTCCGGTTCAGGCAAAATATAATGCTTTAAAAACCTTGAAAAAGGCACTTTATAAAGTCAATAAAAATGATAATCTTCAAAGAAACCCGCACATTCAGGTTCAGGCGCAGAGTGTGGTGTACAGATTAAGTGTGGATCAGGCGGATAAAGACAGAATTTCAAAAGTACATATCAGAAGATATATTTCCAAAGAAAAAACCGATTTTATTGAGGAAGTCATTGATACTTCAGATACCATCGTCATTCTTGCTGCTAATGCCTTTGAAAATCCAAAAATTTTATTGAACTCTAAATACACCGTGATCGAAAACGGGCAAAAAGTTGAAAAAACGGTTGCCAACAGAAGCGATCAGGTAGGAAGAAACTTAATGGATCATATGGTAATGCTTACCTGGGGATTGTTCCCGGAGCCAGTTTATCCTTACAGAGGTCCCGGTTCCACCACCAATATTTCGTCTTTCAGGGATGGAAATTTCAGAAGCGAATTTTCAGCATGGATCTCTCCTCTTGACAATTGGGGCTGGAGCTGGCCTGCATTTTCACCCGGCTCGGATATTTCAGAATTTCTGGCACAGGGATATTTCGGAGCTGAGCTTAAAGAAGCTTTAGCAAACAGGCTTTCCAGACAGGTTTTATTTCATTTTGAAATTGAGCAGCTACCCAATCCGAATAACAGGGTTACGATTAATAACGAATATTTAGATGTCTTGGGAATTCCGCGTCCCGTGATTCACTATGAGCTGACTGATTACGAAATGAGAGCCATGGAACAGGCAAAACTGGCTTCAGACCAGATGTTTGAAAGACTGGGTGTTGAAGATTTTACAAAATATAATGCCACAGACAACAATACTTTCGTATACAACAATGTAAGATATTCTTACAACGGAGCCGGACACATCGTCGGAACTCACCGAATGGGTTCTAATCCGGAAGATTCCGTGACCAACAGCTATTGCAAGTCGTGGGATCACCCGAATTTATACATCGTCGGAGCAGGAAGCATGACAACTTTGGGAACTTCAAACCCTACATTAACGTTATCAGCAGTTACCATTCGATCAGTAGAATCTATTCTGAATGATCTTGAAAACAATTTAAAAACAAAAGAGAAATGAGACAAAGACTTATTCATAAAACAGAACCTCAGGAAACATTATTAAAAAGTTCCTTAGCTAAAAATACCATTGTTGCGGATGCCGTTTCGCTGCAGTCGTTATTATTTGATTCAAAAATAAGCAAAGAAGACTGGATTGAAGGATTAAAGCATCACAGCAAAACATTAACAAATCTTTTATTAAACAATCAGTTTAATGAATTCAATCAATATTTAAAATCTCAATTTGGCGGAGAAATTTCAGAACTAAAGCCTACAGCGAAGCTTTTAAAAACAAAAATCACTGAAGCCAAGCAAGGTTTGGTAGAGATGGATTATCGCCCGATCTTACAGGATCTTTTACAAACGGCAATTCTGATCGAACATTCTACCATTCCGCCCTATCTTACCGCTTTGTATTCCATTAAAGACGGAACCAATGCTTTAGCCTCGCAAATTATCCGAAGTGTTGCGGTGGAAGAAATGCTTCACATGATCATGGTTTGTAATGTAATGAATGCAGTGAGCATTCAGCCATCCGTGAACCGACCGCAGAACTACCCTACCTATCCCATGAAACTGCCGATGAATGTTGATTTCTATGTAGGTTTGGAAACTTTCTCCACCAACAGCATTGCAACATTTATTGCTATCGAGAGCCCAAGCAATCCTTTGGTAAAAGCTCCAAAATATGATCATCCGGTCGATACTTCGGCTTTGCTTTCAAAAAGTGCAGTTCAGGAAAACAATTTCTGGACTATGGAAAACATGAAGGATTTTATGATGAAAAATGTACACACCATTGGTGAGTATTATGATGTTTTGTTCTTTTATATTGTTG
>CBFGVN010000640.1:0-1946 GCA_965651845.1 uncultured Chryseobacterium sp.
ATGGTTCCGCTGGCGTACATGTCACCTACTTCCACGTTGCAGCCGTTTACTGTATGATGAGCCAATTGCTGGGTCATGTTCCAGTACATGTGTTTGTAGTTGCTTTCGCAGACTAAGTTTTGTTCACCGTTTTCCGGCTGGATATAGACTTCAAGGTTGATGTCGTAGTTTTTATCTCCTTCAAATTTCAAATATTCCAATACTTCAGGATCCTGCTTTGGAGAAGCCGTTCTGAAAGGTTCTAAAGCTTCAAGCGTGACAACCCAAGGAGAAATAGACGAACCGAAATTTTTAGCTAAAAATGGTCCAAGCGGAACATATTCCCAAGCCTGGATATCTCTTGCAGACCAATCGTTGAAAACCACCATTCCGAAAATAGCGTCTTCAGCATCTTTTGTAGAAATACTTTCGCCCATCTCTGTATTTTTGTTGATGATAAAAGCCATTTCCAATTCAAAATCCAGTTGTTTTGAAGGCCCGAAAACCGGTTTTTCTACATCGGCAGGTTTTGTCTGACCTTTCGGACGGTTGATTTCCGTTCCTGAAACTACGATTGAAGAGGCTCTTCCGTGATATCCTACAGGCAAATGTTTCCAATTGGGAAGCAATGCATTGGCAGGATCCCTGAACATTTTTCCAACATTGGTTGCATGCTCGATGCTGCTGTAAAAATCTGTGTAATTCGGAATATGGACAGGCATCATCATCTTTACTTTATCCAGATCGTAGAAGGCTTCTTCGATTGTTTTTTCGTCTTTTGACAATGTCGAGCCTTCCTGCAATAATTCCTGAATTTTCAAACGGACAGCATTGGTAACAGATTTTCCAAGTTCGATGAATTCGTTTAGGGTATAGGCTTCGAAGACATTATCATCAAGTCCTTCCACATCTTCAAAGTATCCAAGATCGTACAGTGTCGCAAGATCGATAACCTGATCTCCGATTCTTGTGCAGCATCCGATATATTCTTTGTTAAAAACTGCTACTCCGAACGGAATATTATGTATAGAAAAATCCGAATTTGAGGAATACTCTACAAATGATTTCATAATTTTAGATTTAATTTGGACTTAATGAAAATCCGTTACATTTTTGTTTTTAAATATTTTTGGTTTAAACACAAATATCACAACTATTTACACTAATGTCCACGAATAATAAAAACGTGTTTCTTTGTGAAAAGTATTGTTTTTTTTGTGTTTAGTATTAAAAATATTTATTTTTTAGATTTAGCCTTAGCCTTAGAAAAAGATTCTTCGTCGATCCATCTGGCTTTTGTATTTACATCGATCAGGTACAGAATGTCGTCCTGTCTTGTCAGCAACAGTGTTTTGGTAACCGGGATCGGAACTTTTTTGTTTTCCAGCATATCTGCCCTTAAAGAAACGATGTTTTTCTTTCTGACGATATCTCCGGTAAAAACATTTGAACTAGTTTCTCCAGTGGCTTTATCATCGAAAACTTCTACGTAAGTCGCTTTATTTCCTTTAATTACAATAAAATCCCTTTCCGTGTGATCTGCTTCATCTTTGATGTAAACAAATTTCTTGTTATCAATATTTACCGTCTCCAGATGTTGATTGATTCCTTTTCTTTCTTCAAGTCTGGTAAGAATGTCATTTAATGAACCGTATTGTGCTTTTAACCCAAAAGTTGCTCCAAAAAATAGCATTCCAATTAAAAATTTTCTCATAATGATGTGTTCTTTTAAAAAAAGTTTTGTCAAGACTTTTCATCCTGACAAAACTCGATATTATATTAAAAATTAAAGATTTCCTCTTTTTTCCTGTTCTCTTTCCAATGCTTCAAATAGCGCCTTGAAGTTACCTGCGCCGAAGCTCTGAGCACCGTGTCTAAGAATAATTAACAAGAAAACAGTAGTCCGGTCTTCCACAGTTTTTGTAATGATTTGTAATAACTATCCTTCTACAAAGTGGTCGATAAGG
>CBFGVN010000641.1:0-1938 GCA_965651845.1 uncultured Chryseobacterium sp.
AAAATTAATAATATCATATAAAATTTTTAGTAATTGGTACATCAAAATATATTATTGCCAAATTTTCTGCATTTATAAGACTTAAAATTTTCCAGGGAAAAAATATATGTGATCGTTTGATATTGGGAGAAACAACTCTTCAGGACAAAATTGAAGAGTTGTTTATTTCTTGAGCATGATGATAGCTCGTATAATATGATATGATATAGCAAAATTTATTTTAATTTTTCCGCCAAGCTTTTAACAATTGCTTCCAATTCTGCAATTTTAGTGTTTTGAGATTCTATTTTGGCATCCTGTTCCTGCACCGCTCTTACCAATAACGGGATAAAATCGTTATAGCGGATGGCAAGATATCCATTGCTGTCTTTGGTTAAAAATCCCTGATCTTTCCAACCGAATTTTTGGATAAGCTCTTCGACTTCCTGAGCGACAAATCCCATTTCTTTATTAGGATTTTCTTTATCATTAATTCTATGATAGGCCACAGGCTTCAATTCTTTTACAAAATCTAAACCGTAAGGAATGCGGGTAATATTTTCTTTCCATCTTTTGTCTGAAGTGATCGTCCAGGCTACCTGAACTCTGGCAGATGTCACATTATAGTTTCCCATTTGTATTTGATTAGAGCCATTCAGAACACCAACAACTGCATCATTTCCCAAAACAATGTTATTATCACCCGCACCTATATTAAATCCCGTAGAGTGACCTATTACTATATTTGAACTACCAGAGGTAATGATCGTAAGTGCTGGTGGAGTCCCTCCTCTACCAATTAGGATATTACTGCTTCCTGTCATAGGGGGATCATAATTCCCCGCGGCCAGTCCAATCCCAATATTAGAATTACTTACAGTAAGATTTGATAAAGCTCCGGAACCTACAGCGGTATTACGTAATCCTGTAGTATTGCCATTCAATGCATTAACACCTACTGCTGTATTGTAGCTTCCAGTGGTATTATTCTGCATTGAGATCTGACCCACTGCAGTATTACGACTTCCGCTGGTGTTAGCAGGTAAAGAATTATAGCCTATAGCAGTGTTTAGCCCACCCGTGGTTGTATTGCTCAAAGCTGAAACACCTAAAGCTGTATTAGTAGCTACCTGACCGCCTCCTAAACCCACCGTGACGGAATTAATGCTTGCATCCCCGTTTCCAACCGTAAGTTTTGCGATTTTTTTATCTGCTGTCGAGCCACTCGTTGGTGAAGATACTGTAGCTGCAGTAGCGGTTCCCACCACCAAACGGGTTGTATTATTGGCTGCATCCCAGATTACTCTTGAGGCTTCGTTTCCGTTGACTTTGGTGACAAAATCTGTGGCATCGGCAGTTCCTATAAAATCTGTTCCTGCTGTGGTTCCTGTATTTCCTGCGAGAGACCAATTGGTTGCCGCAATAGCGTTCCCCATGCTGATCTTTTGCCAGACGTTACCATCAAAATAATAATAGCCGACAGTCGTTATATTAACTCTTTGAGATAAAACATCTCCTCCGGAAATATCTGTGATATAGATCATGGCTCCTGTCTGATCAGCTCCGTAGAGTGTGTCTCCTTTATCCGTAAGCTGTGAACGGGTAAGGCGGGGTGCCTGTAACCCTGTAATGTCTGTGGATAGTAGGTTTCCTAATGTATCAGTTTTACCGGATACATCCAGAGAACTTTTAGGAGTTGTGGTATTAATACCAACTTGTGCGTAGGCAAAAGAACTCAATGCTACCAATACCAATAAGAGAATAGGTCTTTTTTTCATTTTTTCATTTAAATTATTTAGTTATTATATTATTTAAGTATATGATTATTGCTTATAAACTATTAGTATAACAATCTTTCTTTTTTTATTACGATTTAAATATGAATAGAAAATATTCATTAATCATATTGATAAAAATATGATTTATTAATTGATATAAAAATATTATTTTAATTTCTGT
>CBFGVN010000642.1:0-1932 GCA_965651845.1 uncultured Chryseobacterium sp.
ATTGTGAAAATCTGTAAAAAAAAGATTTTTGAATATAATTTTTCTGCTGGAAAGGTTCTTTTTCAGAATTCATTCCAACGTATTTAGAATCTGTAAATCACTTCTTTATGGAAGCCGTCAAGCATTT
This sequence comes from uncultured Chryseobacterium sp., assembly GCA_965651845.1. GTDB lineage: Bacteria > Bacteroidota > Bacteroidia > Flavobacteriales > Weeksellaceae > Chryseobacterium. Next base: position 128 of record CBFGVN010000642.1, read on the forward strand.
TTTCTGCTTTTTCGTAGTCTTTAGTGAAACCTAAAATATAGCCGCCACCGCCGCTTCCGCAGAGTTTTAGATAATAAGCATTAGAATCCAGTCCTTTTTTCCATATATTGAAAATACTTTCCGGGATCATCGGGCGGAAATGTTCATAAGCCCAATGTGAAAGTTTTTTCAGGTTTCTGAAGAATGGATTCATATCTTTCTTCAGGAAAGAATCGATACACGCGTTGTTGTAGCGAATAAATTCTTCTTTCAGTGTTTTGCGGAAACCTTCGGTTTTCATTTTTTCAAAAAAAATCTGAATCATCGGGCCGGTTTCACCTGTAATTCCTGAATCAATCAAGAAAATAGCACCTTTGCCTTCTTCACCATCCGGAATTGCCACTTTATCTAAATTCTCCCTGTTTTCGATAAGAATCGGAAGATTCATGTAGCAGATCAAAGGATCCATTCCTGAACTTTTACCGTGAAAATAGCTTTCCATTTCTCCGAAAATAGCTTTTAAATGCTTTAGATTATCTTTGGAAATATTTTCAGGATTAAGCTTATTCACAGAATATTTTTCAAAAATAGCAGCAACAAGAGCTCCCGAACTTCCCACACCATATCCCTGAGGAATATTGGAGTCAAAAAAAAGTCCGTTTTTAATATCATTCTTAAAGCTTTCTATATCAAGTTTAAAATCATCAGACAGATCAAGTTCCGTAAGGAAATCTGAATATTTGTGAAGATGCTGGTTTGATTTTTTTTCGAATTCAGAATCAAGATCTGAAAATTTTAAAGCTCCTTTATAGAAGCTGTAGGGAACTACAAGCCCTTGAGAATCCTCGATCATGCCGTATTCTCCAAACAAAATGATTTTTGCGTAAAATAAAGGGTTTGTCATTTTTTTATTAAAATAAATTTTTTTTGCAAATTTAAAATTATTCCGCTGAATATAAGCAAAATTCGCGCCGAATTCTAACATATTTTAACAGCGAACCTTACTTAGATTTTTAAATAAATCTTAAAATTCGTGTTTCTGGTATTAAAGATAACAAAAAAAGCCTGAATAATCAGGCTTTTTTTATAATATATTAATAAATTATTGTTTAATTAATTTCTTTGTAACCTTTTGTTTTTCTGTCTCTACAGTTACCACATAATTTCCGGTCTGCATTGAAGAAATATTAACCTCAAATTTAGTCCCTTTTAAAGACGATTCCGATTTAACTAATCTTCCGGCTTCATCATAGATTTTAAATGATTTTAAAGCCTCTTTTGACGAAATTGTGATAAGATTTCTTGCCGGGTTCGGATAGATACTTACTGAATTATCTTTTGTATTCACATCTTCAACAGCTAAAACTGCACAAGAGAAATTCGCTTTCCAGCCGCTTTCATTTACTGCCGGATCGGAAACAAATCTTACCGTGATCGCTCCCGAAGGGTGTGTAGATGTGAATGATCCTGGTAAAGTATTGCCCGTTAAAGCATTTCCATTAGCAAACATCGGAGAACTTGTAGACGGGCCGTTGTAAACATACATAAAATCGTAATCCTCTTCCATCGCAAATTCCGTGAAATTCATTGTCAGTGCTCCTGAACTTGGGTAAAACGTTTTTACGATAGTCTGGTTATCACCAAAATTTGCAGTTGCACATCCTGTATCAGTAAATAATGTTCCGCTGCACCAGTCTGCATCGGTAAGGAACAGCTGTGTTCTCTGATATCCTGCTGAACAGTCTGTACCTACAGATAAAAGATAATATGTTGCAGGCTGCAGATTGGAGAAATTAAACGATTGGGTTGTCGTATTACCCGTTGTA
>CBFGVN010000643.1:0-1927 GCA_965651845.1 uncultured Chryseobacterium sp.
CAACTGGTCCTACGAAAATGTGATGAAAAAAGCCGAAGACCTGATAAAATATATAGATTATTGACATTCTGTTTCCACACTTCCAGAGGAGCCGGATATTGAAAAAACAACAAAAATTTTAATAGAGATCAGAGAAAATTTATATTCTTAATGTATTTCATCAAAATAATGAATGGCAGGAATTATTTTTTCTTTGACCTCTTTGAAGCTTTGGCTATTTTATTATAATCCAGACAAATTTTTATCCAATATTCAAAATCTTCCGGCTTTTGAAATCCTGCAGGTTCCACATAACAATAGCCTTTAAGCTGTTTTCCTTTCATAATCATGGGTAAAAAGCCCTTTTTCTCTGCAACTTCATCCTCAAGATCAGGATGATAGTGGCACATCAGGTTGTCATGACTCACGTTGATGCACATTTTTCAATTCACCAAAAAAGATAGCCCGCTGAACATTTTCTTTTCCTCAATTTGAAGACCGGGAATTTGAGAAAGCCGCTCACGAACTCTGTCTGCAAGTTCAATATTGTATGCCATTGCCAAGAATTTTATGATTTAAATTTAGTTAAAAAACAGATATACAATAGGGTATTCTTTTCTCATTTTTTCATTAGGCTATTTCAAAAAAATAAAATTTTATTTAAAATAATTATTGTTTTACGATAATTAATTATAAATTTGCAATAGTAATTAATGATCATAAAAAATGAACCAGACCAAAATTATTTCAAAAACACTCTACTGCATTTGCTTCATTTTGGCGGCAGGCTATCTACTGACCTTCCTCTATTCACTTTTTTGCCTTGCAACAGGTTTTGGAGTTACGTCTTATAAGGAAAATCAGTTTCTTCATATCAATTATCCTTTTACAGAACAGCCGTTCCTGAATATTGAAAACAATTATCCATATATTATTTTTTCTTTTTTATTGGTTTTGATTTCTTATGGAATATTTTTCTGGTTTTCCGCAAAGGTTTTTAAAGTATTTTTTCAACCGAAATTATTTATTCAGGAAAATATAAAACAGCTTAAGAGATTTTACATGTATAATATTTTTGTTCCGCTTCCTATGGTTATTGTCGCGAGTTTCTTTGTGGAAGTAGAAAGTATTATCTGGGGACTGGTGTTTATCCATTTCATGTTAGGAATTTTCTGCTTATTTCTTGCGAATATTTTTAAGCAAGGATTACATTTGCAAAACGAACAAGACTTATTTATATAAAATGCCAATTATAGTCAACTTAGATGTGATGCTTGCCAAACGAAAAATGCAGAGTAAAGAATTGGCAGAAAAACTGGGAATCACACCTGTTAATCTCTCAATTTTAAAAACAGGAAAAGCCAAAGGCGTACGCTTTGATACGCTTGAAGCCATCTGCAAAATTCTGGATTGCCAGCCGGGAGATATTCTGGAATACAAAGAGGAATAATGAATTGTGAAAACTTTTCATTTCTATCTTTCTGAATATATTTAATTAAATCTAAAATTTAATTTTAAAATTTTTAAGCAGCCAAACAGGTTGCCTGTCATTCTATTACCCAAACTCAACACCTATGAATACTTTATCTATTAGCCAACTTAGCCTAACCTATAAAAATGGTTTCCAGGCAATTAAAGAAATTTCACTGGACATTAAAAACGGAATGTTCGGATTATTGGGTCCCAACGGAGCCGGAAAATCTTCACTCATGAAAACCATTGTAGGATTACAAAAGCCAACCTCCGGAAGCATCGAATTCAACGGTGCGGATGTGATTAAAAATCCGGATTTCATTAAGCAGCATCTTGGATTTCTTCCTCAGGATTTTGGGGTATACCCGAAAGTTTCTGCTTTTGACCTTTTAGAGCATATTGCTATTTTAAAAGGGATTAAAAACAATTCCGAACGTAAAAATCAGATTCTTAATTTATTGGAAAAAGTAAATCT
>CBFGVN010000644.1:0-1924 GCA_965651845.1 uncultured Chryseobacterium sp.
AGAAAAATACATTTTCAATGATTCCACCGCGGCTTGAGCTGGTTTTAATCCTTAAAGCTCTGTCAAGATTTTTACTGTCCATCACATTTCCGATGGCGTAGATATTTTTTGCACCTCCTGCAATTTCGCTTCCGATCACAACACCGCCATGTCCGTCTTTCATTTCACAATTTTCGATGATGTGGTTTTCTGCAGGTTTCCCGATATCTCTTCCATCTTCATCTCTTCCGGACTTTATGGCGATGCAATCGTCCCCGGTATCGAAATAACAGTCTTTGATCCAAACATTTTTGCATGCTTCAGGATCGCAGCCGTCGTTGTTTGGGCCATGACTGATAACTTTTACTCTTTCAATCAACACATTTTCGCAAAGTACGGGATTCAGATTCCACATCGGAGAATTTTTAACCAAAACATCTGCCATCCAGAAATTTTTACATCTGTAAGGCTGAACGAAATTCGGTCTTAAATAATATCCGTCTCCAAAAATTCTTTCTCTTGCAGGTTTTCTCTGAGCCATATATTCATGAAGTTTCGCACGGGCAGGATTCTGTCTTCCCGGGCGCGATTCGTTGTAACCGTATTTTGTAGCACCACACCAGAACCACCAGTTGTCGTTATTGGCATTTCCATCTAGTGTTCCTTCTCCTGTAACGGCGATATTTTCTTCTTCATAGGCATAAATTAAAGATGAATAATTCATGCATTCCATTCCTTCCCAGCGTGTGAAAACAATAGGGTAGTCGTTGCTGTCCTGACTGAACAAAATCGTTGCATCTTTGCTGACATGCAGATTCACATTGCTTTTTAGATAAATAGCTCCCGTGAGGAAAATACCTTTTGGAACGACAACTCTTCCTCCGCCTTCTGCATTACACTTTTCAATAGCTTTTTTAAATGCCTCCGTATTCTTTGTTTTCCCGTCTCCCACAGCCCCGAAATCTGTAACGAGGTAGTCTTTTTTTCTGAAGTTTGGCTTTACAATCTGCTTTTTAAGAGCCTGAATTTCCTGTAAAGGCTGCTTTGCCGAAGTCCAAGGCTTATATTGAGCCGAAACTGAGATTGATAATAATAAAACTATAAAGAATAAGGCGTATTTTTTCATAATATAGGGGTTTAAAGAAGGCGACTTCAAATATTTTCCTTTATGTATCGCAATCTAAAATAATTAAGATTAAAAATTATCCTGCACTGTCGGGATTTTAAAAATAATTATATTTTGTAATCGATTGCGCAATTTCAAAGATAATTAATTAGGAAAATTAAGTGAATAAATTTTTAAAGAAAAATATTTATATAAAAAACGCAGATCTCTTTTCAAAGAAACCTGCGTTAGATTATGAAATTTAATTATTTACTTTAATGCATAACCGATGTAACCGCCATCTACCAGAAGTTCTGTCCCGGTGATAAAACTGGCATTATCCGATGCTAAGAATAGTACCGTCTTTGCAATTTCATTAGGATCGCCCATTCTCTGAAGAGCCGTTGTAGAAGCAAATTGTTTTTTTACGGCTTCATCGGGAACAGCCTTGTCAAAACCTTCCGTCTGGGTAGGGCCGGGACTTACGATATTTACTCTTATTTTTCTCTCGGCCAGTTCATTGGCTGCAATTTGAGCGATTTTATTCAATGCTCCTTTTGTCGCGGAATAGACGCTTCCGTACATTTGTGAAGCCGTTGCAACGGTTGATGAAGTGAAAATAACGGAAGAGCCTTCTCCCAAATAAGGCATCAGTTTTTGTAAAGTGAAAAAATGGCCTTTTACATTGGTATTGAATTGGGCATCAAAATCTGCTTCTGTGGTTTGCTCAATGGGTGAGAATGTGGCTATTGCTGCATTCAGGAATAGAATATCTAATTTATTTCCACTTTCCGAAAAGGCTTTTTCTAAAACTTCAATATCTGCTAAGTTGGAAGTATC
>CBFGVN010000645.1:0-1923 GCA_965651845.1 uncultured Chryseobacterium sp.
AAACCTTTCATACTGGGGGCAACAAGGATTTACACCTTTATTTTATTAAAGCCCATCTTTAAAAAATGATACTTTTAACAGCTTATTCAGACAATCTGAGAAGAAATTCGAATGGAGCACTGAAAATACTGTTACATACCAAAATAAATTTGGTGGGCATAACGTAAGCGTTTTGTTGGGTCAGGGGTATTATGAATATAATATTTCTTCAGGACAAAATGTAACCTATACAAACCTTCCGGTAAATAATTGGCAGGATGCCTCTTTCAATTTTGATATTCCTCAAAGTGACAGAAGTACAGCTGCATGGGATGGAAAAGAGACTCACAAAACTTCATACTTTGCAAGGGTAGTTTATGATTACGAAAATAAATACCTTTTCACAGGGACAATTCGTAGAGATGGATCTTCAAAATTTGCAAAAGCACATCATTGGGGTAATTTCCCTGCATTCTCTTTAGGATGGAATGTATCTAATGAAAATTTCTGGCCGCAAAATAATATTGTTAACAGCTTAAAGTTAAGAGGAGGATACGGAGTTTTAGGGAATGATGCGATTGATGATTTTCAATTTGCCAATTTCTTGGTTCCTGGAAGTAACTATTCATTTGGAGACAATATCATTCGTATAGGATATGCACCAAGTACTCTTGAAAATCCCGATTTGAAGTGGGAAAGAACATCACAGCTAAACATTGCTGCAGATCTTAAATTGTTCAAAAACTTTGATTTAACGGTGGATGTTTACAGAAAGAAAACTTCAGATATCTTAAGAAGAATCGGTATTCCTGGATACCTTGGTTTAATTAATAATCCATGGAGAAATATCGGGGATATGAACAACGATGGGATAGAAGTAAGTTTAGGATACAAGAAAAATTGGGGAGATTTCGGAATTTCTGCTAACGGAAACTTTGGATATTTAAAGAACGAAATTACAAGATTAGAGGATAATAAACCTTACGAAAACTTTGCAGGATTCCAGTCAATGGGGAATGTTTCAAGATTACAGGTAGGCAGTCCTTACGGTTCTTTCTTCGGATACCAAAATATGGGGATTTTCCAGAATCAAGCTGAGATTGATGCTTACAGAAACTCAAACGGGGGGTTGATTCAGCCAAATGCGAAACCTGGAGACTTCAAAAGACTTGACGTTAACGGTGATGGTAAAATTGATGAGAATGACTATGTATATTTAGGTAATTCAGTTCCAAAATATACATTTGGTTTCACATTAAACTTAAATTATAAAAACTTTGATTTAATGGTGTTTGCTCAAGGTCAGGCAGGCAACAAAATCTTCCAGGGATTAAGAAGATTAGATATTGCAAATGCCAATTATCAGACAGCTATTCTAGATCGTTGGGTAGGAGAAGGAACTTCTGATACTACACCAAGAGTAACAGTTGCCGATCCAAACCAAAACTTTACAAGAATGTCGGATTACTATTTGCAGGACGGAAGTTATCTACGTTTGAAATTAGTATCATTCGGATATACACTTCCTAAAGACATTTCTAAAACATTTGGAGCAAGTAAAGTAAGATTCTACGTTACAGGAGAAAATCTGGTTACTTTCACAAAATATACAGGCTTCGATCCTGAGATTGCAGGTGGTGATACTTTCGGTATTGATAGAGCGTATTATCCACAAGCCAGAACTTTCCTTTTCGGTGCTAATGTTCAATTTTAATTAAAAGAAAAATGAAAAACAAAAGATTTATATATAAAAGTGTTGCTGTTGTATTATTAACAGGGATCAGTTTTGGGGCTGTATCTTGTAATGACAGCAATTTGGAAGATGTACAGAATACAGGTACATTCGATACAGAAAATTTCTTTAAAAATGAAGAGCAGTCATTTGCAGGCTTAGTTGCCACTTATGACCTTCTCAGAAAATATTCTGGGGGTTTTGAAAATATG
>CBFGVN010000646.1:0-1915 GCA_965651845.1 uncultured Chryseobacterium sp.
ACTCCGATCATCGAATATTGAGGTTTGGCAGGATTTACCAAAGGCCCTAAAAGATTAAAAAACGTCCTCAAACCCAAAGCTTTTCTTAATGTTCCTACGGATTGAAGGGCGGGATGAAAATAAGGAGCATGTAAAAAGCAGATGTTTGCTTTCTCCAGATCGTGCTTTAATTGATCTGAATTGTTTTTAAACTGATATCCAAGCTCTTCCAGAACATTCGATGAACCGGTGAGGGTAGAAGCTCCGTAATTCCCATGCTTGGTTACTTTTTGCCCGGCTCCCGCAACTACAAAACTCGCCAGTGTTGAAATATTGATCGTATCTTTTCCGTCACCGCCGGTTCCCACAATATCCATGGTATCGCCTGCATCCAAATTTACGACAACGGCCATTTGTAAAAGGGCTTCCCGAAAGCCTTCAAGCTCTTTCAACGTAATATTGCGCATCAGAAATACACTGATGAAAGCCGTGACTTCTGTTGCATTGAATTTATTTTGGGCAATTTCAATCATCGTTGCCTTCGCCTCAGACTTAGACAAAGTATGATGGTTGAATAAATATTGTAAAATTTCTTTCATTTGTGGAGATTTTATGGTTGAGGGATTTTGTGTTGCTGTTTTCATCTTAAACCGAGTTCAAAAGTTCTTCAACAGAGCCGAATTTCAGCTTTTCTGCGAGCTGTGTTAAAAGTTCTTTTTCTACAAGTTTCAGATCTATATTGGCGCTGTAGAAAATATCGTACAAATCGTAATCTGTTCTTGGTATTTCAAATGTTTCTTTTGTCATTGCTACTGATTTAAAAAGTTTCTAATAATCGTTTCACCATCGGGCGTCAGAATACTTTCGGGATGGAATTGAACGCCGTGTACATCATAATTTTTATGCTGCAGTGCCATGATCATTCCATCCTTATCTATTGCCGTGATTTCCAGTTCGTCCGGGAAATTTTCCGGGTTTACGGCCCAACTGTGATATCTTCCCACTTCTAGTCCACTCGACAAATTTTTGAAAAGTTTGGTATCATTTTTCACCAGATCTGCGGAAGTGGCAACTCCGTGAAAGATCTCAGTAAGATTAATTAAACTTCCTCCGAAAGCCTCAGCAATAGCCTGCTGACCAAGACAAACTCCCAAAATACTTTTTGTAGAAGCATATTCTTTAATTAAGTCTAATAAAATTCCTGCTTCTTCAGGAATTCCCGGACCGGGAGAAAGAATGATTTTATCGTATTTTCCAATTTCTGCCAGCGATATTTCGTCGTTTCTTACGACATCAACTTTTGAATTTAAAATTCTTTCTATAATTTGAACCAAATTGTATGTGAAACTATCATAATTATCAAAAACTAAGACTTTAATTGATGATTGTTGGTTGTTAGTTGCTGGTTTTATATCGTTGTTCATTTTCTTTTGCTTTAAGGTTAAATAATTTTCCTGCATTTTCAACAGCTTTCTTCAATGCATTCAGCTTATTATTCACTTCCTGCAGTTCATTTTCTGGGTTGGATTTTGCGACTAATCCGGCTCCGGCCTGGTAATACAGTGTATTGTTTTTACTTAAAAAAGTCCGGATCATGATGGCCTGATTGCAGTTTCCGTTCAATCCGATCATTCCGATACAGCCGCCGTAATATCCTCGGGAATCTTTTTCATAGGTATTGATCAATTGAAGGGCTTTATGTTTGGGTGCACCACTTAAGGTTCCTTGTGGAAAGGTCGTGGCAATCATTTCAAACGGGTTGGTTTTGTCGGGAAGATCAGCGGTAACTTCACTCATCATATGAATTACGTGTGAAAAAAGTTGAATTTCCTTCAATTTTGTAACCGTCACATTTTTCCCCAATTTGCCTAAATCATTTCTGGCCAGATCAACAAGCATAGTGTGTTCTGCATTTTCTTTCGGGTCGTTTTTCAAT
>CBFGVN010000647.1:0-1915 GCA_965651845.1 uncultured Chryseobacterium sp.
GAAATACATACTATAATTTTCTCCTCCATACAATGTTTTTTTAATATTGATGAATTATCAAAAATAAAAGCATATTAATATTAATTAAATAATACTAAAATTCGAAATAATATGCGTTTTTGAAAATTCTTATATCAATTATACAGAGAATTTTTGTAATAAACTAATTTTTAGTGATAATTTTCGATTAAATCTGCCAATAACTGCACTCCAAAGCCGGTTGCAGCCTTTTCTTTGGCATATCCGACGCTTCCGAAAGCAACTCCCGCAATATCCAGATGTGCCCATCGTGGATGGCTTTCAATGAATTGTTCCAGGAATTTTGCCGCAACAATGCAATCTCCGATCGGTTTCATGGAAATATTCTTCAGATCTGCCACATCAGATTGAATATCGTCTTTCCAGACATCCCAAAGTGGCAGATTCCAAAGTCTTTGATTAGTTTTGTCTCCGGTTTTTATGAAGAGATTTTTTAACTCTTCATTATTGGAAAACAAAGCTCCACAGGTATCGCCAAACATTCTTACGGAACTCCCCGTTAATGTAGCAAGATCGATCAGGAAATCTGTTTTAAAGTTTTTTGCCATATAGGAAAGCCCGTCTGCCAGAACCATTCTGCCTTCTGCATCGGTGTTCAGAACTTCGATAGTTTTTCCGTTGTAGGCTGTAATGACGTCGCTCGGAAGGAAAGCATTTTCAGAAATGGCATTGTCGGTGATCGGTAAAATGGCAACAATATTTACAGGGAGCTGCATTTCTGCGGCATAAATTAACGTTCCCAATACAGCCGTCGCTCCGCCCATATCCGACTTCATGTAGTGCATATTCGTATGATCTTTCAAAGAAATTCCTCCGGTGTCAAACAATACGCATTTTCCGACTAAACCGAAAGTTTTTGCATTTTTAACGGTAGTTTTATATTCCAAAATTGTAAAAGCTGCGTCATAAGCACTTCCCTGGTTCACGGAAAGATAAGCTCCCAAGCCTAATTCCTCACACTTTTTTCTATTGAATGAAGTGTATTTTAAGCTGTATTTTTTTGCTAAATTTTTAAGATATAAACTAAAAATATCAGGCTTTTTAAGATTAGCAGGCTTGTTCAGCCATTCCTGACATGCAATTTGCCCATTGCTGAGAGCCTCTGCTTTTTGATTGATATGATCTAATTTTTTCTGACTGAAATTTTCGAAATGAAGCTCAAATTTTGCATTCCAGAAAGGATGAGTTTTTTCGAAAGGGTAGTTGTAAGTTCCTATGAAAAGCCCTTTTATAAATTCCTCAAATTGTTTTTCGTTCATGAAATCTGCCAAAACCAAAGTCGGAACGGCCTGCAGATTCTTTCTCTGAGCCTGCGAAAATTTATTAGCTACCTGCTGAATTTCAAAATTTTGCAACGTTGATTTTCCTAAACCAATAAAATAAGCAATGCCTTCTTCCTGGGCATTCACAAAAACCTCATGTTTTTTTCCTGTAAAAAAGTTGGAAATATTTTTATTGAAATTTTTACTTGTTTTCGTCCATTCTTCTTCAGTGAATATATGGAAAACCTGAGTGTAATTTTTATTTTTTTTGTTGACTAGCTTCATAAATTAATTTTTAATACTGTTTTGATGAGGTTTTACTTCCACCGGATTTTCACGGTTGTCATAGAACAGCCATTCAATCGCTCTCGGGAATTCCTGTGACCAGTAGAATTCACTGTGTGTTCCTTCCGGATTAATGCTTGTTTTAAATTCAAAATCGAATAGGTTTTTCTTTTCCCAGCGTTTTAAATATTCTTCAAAAATGCGGATTCTTTTTACCATTTTAGAACCTTCCTGAGCTCCGCCGTACAGGTAAATTTTTGTTTTGTAAGGAACCCGGAAATTCATCATCGGAAAATTATTGTTGGGCTCTACCCAAAGTGATGGGGAGA
>CBFGVN010000648.1:0-1911 GCA_965651845.1 uncultured Chryseobacterium sp.
GCTCGATGAAAAGGCGCACATTCTCGTGATCAGCGGACCGAATGCAGGAGGAAAATCAATCACACTGAAAACGGTAGGATTGCTTCAATTGATGATCCAGAGCGGAATTTTGGTTCCGACCCATCCGAAATCCGAAATGTTTTTCTTCGACAAAATCATGACTGATATTGGTGATAATCAATCTATTGAAAACCATCTTTCAACCTATTCATCAAGATTGAAGAAAATGTCGGGAATCATTCGTGAAGCCGATGCCAATACTCTTTTGCTGATCGATGAGTTTGGTACAGGTTCCGATCCGGAATTAGGTGGCGCGTTGGCAGAAAGCTTCCTTGAATTTTTCTACGATAAAAAGAGTTTTGCAATCATTACAACCCATTACACCAACATAAAACTGGTGGTAGAACAGCTTCCCAATGCTGAAAATGCTGCGATGTTGTTTAATGAAGAGACGCTGGAACCGATGTATAAACTGGAAGTCGGGCAAGCGGGAAGTTCATTCACATTTGAGGTTGCAGAGAAGAACAAAATTCCAAGGTTTATCATTCATTCTGCCAAGAAAAAAGTGGAGCATGATATTGTAAACCTTGATAAAACGATTGTAAAGCTTCAGCAGGAAAAATTTGAGGTTGAAAAGCTGAAAACAGATCTTGCCGAAAGAAAGGAATCTGTTGAAGATAAGCGCGATAACCTTCAAAAACTGAACGAACAGCTTCAGCAAAAATTATATAATTTCCAGAAATTGTATGAAGAAGAACATCGTAAACTGCAGTTTGGAAACAAGATTGAAACGTTCATCGACAGCTATACGAAAGGAAAATCGAGGAAAGATGTGGTCAAGGATTTTGTGAAGCTTCTGGAGCAGGAAAAATTCAGAAAATTAGGTGCCGATAAAGATGAAAGTAAGCGTCTTCAGGTGGTGAAAAGAAAAATCACCCAACAGCTGAAGAAGGAAGATGTCATCGAAAAAATTGCTGAAACCAACGAAAAACTGGAAGAAAAACGCAAAACAGACCGTGCCCTGTGGATGAAAGTCGGACAACGGGTTCGCATCACCGGAAGTACGAGTGTGGGAACAATTGAAAAGATTTCCAGAAATAAAGTGATTGTGAATTATGGGACTTTTAAAACCACGATTGATGCGGATGAATTGGAGAGAATTTAAAACAATTTAGAATTTTAACAAATAATGAAGAGAGTCACAACGGCTCTCTTTTCTTTTTAGATTCCTCAAAGTTTTTGCTGTTTGAAGTGATGTTTCCATCAGTTATGGCTTTGGAACCGCATTTTATTTGTGTGGAGTTATATTTTTGATTTTGCTACTGTTTTATAGTTTTTATTCTTATTTTTTGAAAAACAGCCCGGAAGCAATCTATGGTTCCCGAAAACAGAATACTGAGTCTTAGATTTATATGTAATAAAAAAGAGTGTTCAAGTTTGAACACTCTTTTTTATTTTATTTTTTAATAAATTTCAATCGCCTTATATTTTCTTTCTCCTTAATTTGAATAAAATAAACACCTTTTGTAAGATCACGAACCTCCACTTTCTGATCTGAAATTTTTCCCTCTTTCACTTTTTGTCCGAGTGTATTATAAATTTCAAATTCAGTTCCTGAGATACCTGAAATATTCAAAATTTCTAATACCGGATTAGGATAAATATTCACTTCCTCATTATTTTGAGTTTCACTGACCGCAAGACTGGTAGGATCAATAAATTCTACTTCATAATCTTCGATTTCTCCGGAAGAACCGCATGAAGTAACAAATTGATTAACAGACGACATGACTCTCATTATTGCCCTGCATGGCCCCAAAGAAACCTGAGAAGGAACATTGAAAGTCTGTGTTATTGGTGTATTTATATTATTATTCGAATTTATTATTCTTTCATCAAAATCTAAAGTTC
>CBFGVN010000649.1:0-1907 GCA_965651845.1 uncultured Chryseobacterium sp.
AAGCCCTGACTTTTTAAATTACACACTTTGTGGGAGAGTGTCAATAATTATAATAATAATAATAATAATAACACCTGTAAAATCAGATGCTTTTTTATCATACTTTTAAGATTTCGTTTATTTTCTTCCGTTAAAATTATATTTTCTAATACTTTACCTAATATTATCTTACTCTTTCAAGCTTTAAAAAGATACCATTTCGAATAATATTTATACCACAAAGTTATACTTTCAGTGCCATAATAAAAGCTATTATTAATGGAGAAATTAAAATAATATCGTTTCCAAATATTACTGTTAGAAGCAGCATCAGTAATCGATGCTATTTCATAGCAAACGTGCTAAACGGAATATTTTTCAACGTAATTTTTTCTTAAACCAGGATCTCTCGATTAAAGTAGGATTTAGCATTTGGTTATTTCCTATATGCAATGAATGCCGTAAACGCTCCAACAGTAAAGACAGTGAATATTACTGCACTGGGGTATTATTATTTTGATGGCAGAATATGACAAAAAATGGGACAAGACATCACTGCATTTCCTGGAGATATCAAACATTCAGCAAGAACTACCGATCACGGTGGACGGTATCTGCTGAATGGCAGGACAATATCAACTTTGCCGATAGTTGCAAGAACTGCTGCTGCAAGTCTCGGTTTTATAGGGAATATTCCTAACGCAACTAACAGAGTTTTAAAAACAAAAACAGCTACAGAAAATATCGGAGCCGTAGTGGGGTAAATACCATAATCATTGCCAGAGTTAATTTGCCTAATGTTAATTTTACGGGGATATTAATGATATTACAATATTATTGGTTTAGGCTTTTACTAGCAATCAAGAATGTATAAGCGTAGTCTAAACGCAAAAATGTGTAATTATTGAAGTAGTAATTGTTACTGAAAGTTGCAGAATTTGTTTTAACCATTAAAAAGGCTACCCAAGTTAGTCATGGTCGGAATTTCTTCCGGCCATGACTACTTTAAAAGTGATTTTTTCTTTTACAATGTTTCAAAGGGGAAATATCAGGGGAATTGTTCGGGGAAAAATAAACACCGTGTATATGGAATTTTGTCTCATAATACTTCAATCACATTATTATGAGACAGATACAATTTATCGGAATACCAACAGCATTTTTAAAGCAAAGGGCGCAACTCTTCATCGGCCATAATCGTGTCAAATTCCCTGCATACTACCTGGAAGATGGTATCAAACTTTGAAAAGTGTAAGCCTTCAAACAGGACGAAATCAGCAATCATGTCGCACTGATCGATCGAATTCCAGACCTAAAGGCTTCTTCATACGTAAAGGCGGCATCCCTGGATCGCTCTTCTATAAATGCTATATTACCTCTCAGCTCAGGATAGCTGGTATCAAGCAGTTCCTGTAATCGTAACCTGAAATACAACAGGTCTTTTTTTCTTTTTCCATAACACACATCTTGCAATGATTTTTTATCATCTTTTATTTGGATATGAACTTAGGATGCTTTATAATGAAAAGACAAGGTATGATGAGGTACAAAGGAGTTCTTTAATTGAGAAGCAGTTGGCGCCGGAACGGCTATATTTTGGTAAGATTGTATTATTAAAGGCATGAAAGATTCTTGTCTTTCATTTTTTTGTAAGTTAGTGCTGCAAAAAAAGTGGTTTTTCTTAACCGTTAGTTTAATAGTAATACTCCATCATCAACATGAAAATTCATATAGTAGGCGCATCAGGATCCGGCGTGACCACGCTTGGGAAGGCTTTGGAAGAAAAACTCGACATCACGTATTTCGATAGTGATGATTATTTCTGGCTACCATCTAATCCTCCTTTTTTTCAGAGCAGAACCGCCCCCGACAGAAACCAGCTTATACTGGATGACATTGATAAAACTCAAAGCTGCATTTTGGGTGGT
>CBFGVN010000650.1:0-1905 GCA_965651845.1 uncultured Chryseobacterium sp.
CAACTTCAATTATCACTTTCACTAAGTCCAAAACGTTATTTAAATTTTTAAAAGTAACTGTGTGATTAAAAATAAATACATTATGATACTGTTTTTAATGTTCATTCAATTATCGTTTGGACAGGAAGTTTCAATTTTT
Source organism: uncultured Chryseobacterium sp. (assembly GCA_965651845.1). Taxonomy (GTDB): domain Bacteria; phylum Bacteroidota; class Bacteroidia; order Flavobacteriales; family Weeksellaceae; genus Chryseobacterium. The sequence goes on from CBFGVN010000650.1 coordinate 140, forward strand.
CAGGATAGTATTTCAGCTAATTTCAATGAAATAAAAATTGCGGCAGACAAACATAAACGACTATGGGGAAAAGATTTATATGGACCGATGCTATTAGTCAATCCTGATACGAGGCAAATATTTGCAAACTTTTCTGATAGCACAGGTATCCTCAAGCAAAACGGCAAGATCTATTCCGGAATTTTACCTGCCGAAATTAACATTGCAAACACAGCTGTCAATTGGAACGGCAGACGTTGGGCTATGATTATGCTTCCATTACCGATCAATAAACAGGACAGAATAAATTTGCTCGCCCACGAATTGTTTCACGTAAGCCAACCATTATTAGGTTTCCAACTATTTAACGCTGAAAACAATCACCTTGACGAAAAGAATGGTAGAATTTATTTACGTTTGGAACTGGAAGCATTAAAGAAGGCATTACAAGCACATAATAAAATTGAACGAAACACGTATCTTACTCATGCCTTAACTTTTAGAAAATACAGATATTTGCTTTATCCCAGAGCAGATATTACCGAAAACTTGTTAGAATTAAATGAAGGAATTGCTGAATACACAGGTTCAGTGATTAGCGGAAGAGATAGCAAGCAATCATCCGAACATTTTATTGAAAGCATAAACTCTTTTTTAAGCAATCCCACATTTGTTCGGTCATTTGCTTATCAGACAATTCCTGTCTACGGTTACCTACTTGATATTACAAAAAAAGGGTGGAACAAAGAAATAACAGTTAAAACAGATCTGGCTCAGTATTTTATAAAAGCTTTCAATATAACGGTACCGAATGATTTAAAGAAAGCAACAGCCTTAATTTTACATCAGTACAAAGGAAAAGTAATTATTTCAGAAGAAGAAGCAAGAGAAAACAAAACAAAAAAGCTAATTGCTGAATATAAGAGTAAATTTATTACCCAACCCCATTTTGAACTGGTATTTGAGAAAATGAATGTATCATTTGATCCAAGAAATATCATACCTGTTGAAGACAAGGGAACAGTCTATCCAAATATTAGAGTTACCGATAAATGGGGAATACTTACCGTAAAGAATGGAGCATTAATGAGCTCTAAATGGGACAAGATTTTAGTCACCAGTCCTTTGAAAATAGAGAATAAGATTATAACCGGAGAGGGTTGGCTACTAGAGCTTAATGACGAATACTCTGTAATAAAAGACGAAGTAACGGGCAACTATAAATTGACAAAGAAATAAAGGCAGCCTGGTTGATTATACAGCATTCTATATCAGATCCAGAATTAATGAAGTTCTTACCAACTAATTTTTGCAGATCAGCCTAACATCAATCTAAAGCATCTTGCCTTTTTGTTTGACAGGATTCAGTTTTTTAAGGTGGATGATGCAAAGAATATTGTAAAATTTTGCATTATGCTTGCAATAGTAATGTAACAATTTAACAATGACTCTCTTTTAAAAAGGGAGTTTTTTTATTTTTAAATCAATGCATTAAAAATAGATTGAGATCACAATTAGAAAAAACACATTTTTTTTCACAACGCAAAAAGATTGCGCAATTCCGTTTTTACTTTGCATCATCAAAACTAAATGATATGAAAAATATTCAGCTTTTATGCAAAACATGCGGAGTAAAATTAACAGGAGTTTTGAATGTTGTTCCTTACTCAAAGATTCGTTGGGAATACGAGCAGGATATTTTAGAAGATGGAGAAGCTGCAATGACAACTTATCTTGATACAGTATACGTATTGACCAATCTTGATGATGAAGAACTGATAAATCAT
>CBFGVN010000651.1:0-1903 GCA_965651845.1 uncultured Chryseobacterium sp.
CTATTGGGACTTCTCAGAATTAGTAGGTACAGGAGAATTAAGATCAAATACCAGCGATATGATTAAATATATTAAAGCCAATATTGCCGAAAAACAATTGAATATTTCATTATCCCATAAGTATACATTTGAAGGAGAAGAAGGCTCTCTGGGACTCAATTGGTTCTTTCATACCACTGAAAACGGAAATATTATGTATGAGCATACCGGCGGAACAGGTGGATCAAGAAGTTCTCTCGAGTTTTTCCCGGGGCTACAGTCAGGATTTATTATATTAACCAATAGTCTTGCTAACAGAAAAATTTTAGAAAAAGACCTGTCTGCGTTTGTCGAAAAAATATCTTCAAAATAAAAACCCGTCCGAACTCGAACGGGTTTTATTAAGATTAAAAATATTTTCTAAGGATAAGGAGCAATCTCCACTTCCAGTCCTTCCATTTCAGGAACGATGTGCAACTGACATCCCAATCTGCTGTTTTCTTTTACATGAAACGCTTCTGCAAGCATTGCATCTTCTTCTGCTCCCATTTCATCCAATCCAGGATCGTTGATCACATAAACCTGACAAGAGGCACACATTGCCATTCCTCCGCAAACTCCGATGGTTCCTTCCTCTGCTAATTCGTATGAACGGATGATTTCCATTAAATTCATGGACATGTCCGTTGGCGCTACAATATCGTGAGCTACACCTTCTCTATCGGTGATTTTTATATTGATATCACTCATTTTGTTGATTGTTATTTGATAACAGTTGATGGTAAAGCCCGTTATACCGCCAACCGGCAACAAATTTAGTCAATTTTTTTCACAACAGCCTTCTCAGCTTCTTTTCTGCTTCCGTCGAATCCGTCTACACCGCTTACTGTTGTATATTTAAGAACGAATTTCTTACCCGGATTCAATCTGTTATAAACACTTTGACACATCAAAGTCGCTTCGTGGAAACCACAAAGAATTAATTTTAATTTTCCGGGATATGTGTTGATATCACCAATAGCGTAGATTCCGTCGATGTTGGTCTGATAATCTAAAGCGTTATTTACAACAATTGCATTTTTCTCGATATTCAATCCCCAATTTCCGATTTCTCCCAATTTTGGAGTTAATCCGAATAAAGGAATAAAATAATCGGTTTCGATATCGTAAGCTTCCTGACCATCAACTTCTACTGTGATCCCTTCCACTTTTCCGTCCACTTAGATTGCTGTAACTTCAGCAGGAGTAATTAATTTGATTTTTCCTTGATTTTTCAGTTCCTGAACTTTCTCTACAGAATCTAAAGCTCCTCTGAACTCGTTTCTTCTGTGGATCAAAGTCACTTCACTTGCCACATTCGACAGGAAAATACTCCAGTCAAGCGCAGAGTCTCCTCCACCGGCAATTACAACTTTTTTATTTCTGAAATGTTCAGGTTCTTTTACAAAGTATTCAAGACCTTTTTCTTCGTATTCTGCAATGTTCTCGATCGTTGGTTTTCTAGGTTCAAAAGTACCCAAACCGCCCGCAATAGCGATGGCTTTAGCCCTGTGAACAGTTCCTTTATTAGTAATAACTTCAAACCATTCATCATCCACTTTTGTATAAGAAACTGCTGTTTCTCCCAAAGTGAACCCCGGCTGGAACTGCTTGATCTGCTCCATCAAATTATCCACCAATTCACCAGCATTTACAGAAGGATAACCAGGAATATCGAAAATAGGTTTTTTAGGATAAAGCTCAGCCAATTGTCCTCCCGGCTGAGGAAGTGCATCTATAATGTGACACTTCATTTTTAATAGACCAGCTTCAAAAACTGCAAAAAGCCCAGTAGGTCCCGCACCTATGATCAATATATCGGTAGTTATCATATTCGTAAAGATAATTTAATTATACTTGTAGCTGCAAATTTACTAATTTTAAT
>CBFGVN010000652.1:0-1902 GCA_965651845.1 uncultured Chryseobacterium sp.
TTTTGGAAGAGCCAGTCGTTACGGGAGAGTTTCAAAAGGAAGTAGACCCCAAAGGCAACGATAAACGCTACAACTGCAATAACTAAGCCTTTTAAGGACGGATTGTTTTTCATAGATTGTAAAGTACAATTTTTGCAAATTTAATAATATTTTTAATTCTCCGTTATTAATATTAATTATTAACTTTGCATCTTTATAAAAAATCATATAAACGAATGCCGAATACGATCATTATTGGTTCTGGATCCTACCTTCCCAACAGAATTATCGGGAGAGATTATTTCTTAGATTCAGAGTTTTATACAGAGGACGGGGTGAAGATTGACAAGCCTGCCGAAGAAACTATTGCGAAATTTGTGGAAATCACAGAGATAGAAAACAGGAGATTTATTGATGAGGAGCTGTCTAACTCGCAGATCGGTTATGAAGCTGCAAAAATTGCCATTGCAGATGCAAAAATAGATCAGGAAGAGCTGGATTATATTATTTATGCAAGCAATTTCGGAGAAGTTACGGTACACGGATACGCAGACTTTATGCCGACAATGGCTGCCAGGGTAAAAAATAAATTAGGCATTAAAAACAGAAAATGTGTAACGTACGATATGCTTTTCGGTTGCCCGGGATGGGTGGAAGCAATGATTTTGGCAGATAATTTAATTAAAGCCAACGTTGCCAAAACAATCCTTGTGATCGGAGGTGAAACATTAAGCAGAGTGACAGATCCGCACGACAGAAACAGAATGATCTTCGCAGACGGAGCCGGAGCAGTTGTTGTAAAAGCCACTGATGACGAAAATGTAGGTATCATTGCTCACAACACAATTTGCGACAACGGTGTTGAACTGGATTATCTGGCAAACGGCCCATCCATCAACAAAGAATCCGACCAGACTCGTTTATTTGTAAGAATGCAGGGAAGAAAAATCTATGAGTATGCACTTAAGAATGTTCCTGCCGCTATTAAGGAAACTATTGAAGACGCAGGTCTTGGTATTCAGGATATCAATAAAATTTTGATCCACCAGGCAAATGCTAAGATGGATTATGCAATGATCGAGAGACTTCATAAGCTGTATGACGTGAAAGATTACGACCATTCCATCTCTCCAATGACGATTCAGGACTTCGGAAATTCGTCTGTAGCAACCATTCCTACGATGTATGATTTAATAATTAAAGGAAAAATGGACGGTCAAACGTTTAAAGAAAAAGGTAACATTGTGATGACTTCGGTAGGTGCCGGAATGAACATCAATGCTATCGTTTACAGATTTCCTTAATAATATTTAATATAAAATATAAAAAGCACAGGGAAACTATTCTTTGTGCTTTTTTTAAACTTAATTATGCAAAGAAACTTTTTAATAATTGCCGCTATTTTCTTGTTTTTAGAAGTTTATATCTATCAGGCAATAAGAACGTTAACGGATAATTTCTGGATAAGGCTGGCATATTGGATCGTAACATTAACGGTTTATGGACTTTTCGCCTACGAAATCACCCACTTCAGCAGATCAGACAGAAGTACGGTGAGAATGCAGATCATGATTTCTGTATTTTTGGTGTTTATTTTGCCGAAAGTTTTCATTGTTTTATTTTTATTAATTGATGATATCTTCAGAACAGGCAGCTATCTGGTGGGATTAACAAGACCCTCAGAAAGATTTTTCCCGGAAAGAAGAAAATTCCTAAGCCTTGTAGGATTAGGTTTGGGAGGCGTGCTTTCTGCTTTATTTATTGATGGAATTACCTTTGGAAAATACCGTCACAAAGTGAGAAAAGTTAAAGTAAAAATAGCCAATCTGCCTAAAAGCTTTAAAGGCTATAAAATCATTCAAATTTCAGATGTTCACAGTGGAAGTTTCAACGATCCGAGCAAGCTGGAACACGCCATTAATT
>CBFGVN010000653.1:0-1899 GCA_965651845.1 uncultured Chryseobacterium sp.
AAATGCTTTCTCTTTTTCTAAAGATATAATTTTTCTATTGCAAATCTAAAGGAGCTTGTCGAAGCATCTATTTAAATATTCAAATTAAAAACTCCCCTCTTCAAGCTTCTAACTTCCAGCCTTTTAAAAACCACGAGAAAATCTATAAGCCGGATTTTGTACTTCTGGAACGAAGTGCCTGTTATTTATCTGCGTCTTACATTACTGCAAGACTTTAGCTGATTACCCCTCGGCTTTCAGAGCGAGCAGCTCCTATTTTCATTGCTGAAAAGAACCGATATACTTATCATTGCACCACAAAGAGTTTACCTGATTTCACTACAGCCGAACTGTACATCCTTTCTGTTGCACTTGTCCTACCCTCACGGGTGACGGATGTTATCCGCTTTGCTGCTCTACGGTGTCCGGACTTTCCTACCCTTACCGAAGTAAGAATCAACAAGCCGACTTTCTCGTGGCTGCAAAGATAGAAGAATTTTCTTTAGTAAAGAAGGCAAAAAGGCGAATTGGCAAATAAGCCAATTATGTCAAAATTTCACTTTACAATTAATCTTAGTTTAATTAAACTCAATCGGCTTATTTGCCAATTCGCCTTTTTGCCTTAAAATAATTCACAATTCATACATTCACAATTGACTTATTATTATTATCTTCGTGCAACTAAATTACTCATTCACATTGGCTTCAAAGGAAAAAGAATTTGCGCAGCTTATTAAAGATAATCAGGGATTGATTATTAAAGTTTCGCGTCTTTATACCAATTCTTTGGAGGACGAGGAAGATCTTTTCCAGGAAATTGTGTTACAATTATGGCGAAGCTACGACTCATTTAAAGGAAATTCTAAGATTTCTACGTGGATGTACCGTGTTGCTCTAAATACAGCCATTACCCTTTTCAGAAAAAAAAGCAAGAGCTTACCTACAAATGAGTTAGATATCAATCATGCAGATTTCATTGAAGATGATGATGAAAAACAGCAGCAGATATCACTTTTGTATACAGTAATTAAAACGCTTCCTAATGTGGAAAGAGCAATTGTAATGATGTATCTGGATGATTTGCCTTACAAGGATATTGCAGAAAACCTCGGGATTACCGAAGTAAATGCGCGTGTGAAAATGAACAGATTAAAGAAAACCCTTAAAGAACAGATGGAAAAATATGCCTGAATTTGATTTAGACAATTTTAAGAAAACATGGCAGGAACAGCCTGTTCAGCAGAAATACGACAACAATGAAATTCTTCAGATGTTGAACCGGAAATCGCGCAATTATGTGAAATATATTTTCTGGATCAGCGTTGCCGAGTTTTTATTCTTTTCTGTTTTGGGATTATTTTATTTTTTCCGGAATGACGAAGCCAACAGTTTCTCTAAAGTACTGGAAAGACTGGGTGCACAAAAAACACCTGAAGTAGAAAGCAGTTTCGACCATGCTTATCTGGCCATAAAAATTCTAAGTCTTCTGATTACCGCTTATTTTGTCTTTAAATTTTATCAAAACTATCGCAAAATTAAAATTGAAGAAAATCTCAAAGGTCTTATCACTAGAATCATTAAATTCAAAAAAACGGTTAATGCTTTTATTCTTATCAGCATTGTTTTATTAATAGCTTTCACATTTGTTTTCACAGCATTTATATTTTATGCTTTAAACAGCCAGAATGTACACCCGACCACCTCGGATCTTACCATCGTGATCAGCGGAATTATCGTAAGTATGGTACTGAGTATCTTATTAATCTGGTTATATTACAGGTTAGTTTACGGTATTATTATCAGAAAGCTTGATAAAAATTTAAGACAGCTCAAGGAAATCGATTCCCAGGAAATTTAACATAAAAAAGCGCGAGTTTAAGATATAATTGTTAATTTTATTTAACCAAATCTTTCACTCTA
>CBFGVN010000654.1:0-1896 GCA_965651845.1 uncultured Chryseobacterium sp.
ATTGAGTGAGGTGCAGCTTATCACTTGCTTTGGTGATTCCGCCTTCTTCTACGATGGCTTTTATTAATTTTAAGTGTCTGATTTCCATTTGTGTTCTGTTTTTAAAATAAAATTTCCCCTCTTGTCAAGGGGAAATTTTTTATAGTGGATTTATTTAAATTCCGTCAATGATTTCATTTAAAACTGTGCTTGGTCTCATCGCAGCATATGTTTTATATGTATCAGTTTTGTAGTAGCCATCAATATTTTGAGGCTTACCTTGAGCACCGATCAGTTCCTGATTGATTACCGCTTCATTTTCCTGCAGTGCCTGTGCAACCGGAGCAAATTTTGCCGCTAAATCAGCATCTTTTGTTTGGTTTGCCAATGCTTCTGCCCAATACATTGCTAAGTAGAAGTGAGAACCTCTGTTGTCGATCTGTCCTACTTTTCTTGCCGGAGACTTATCTGTAGCCAAGAATTTAGCATTTGCCTCATCCAATGCATCCGCTAAAACCTGAGATTTTGTATTTCCCTGAGTTTGTGCCAAATGTTCTAAAGAAGCCTGTAAAGCCAAGAATTCTCCTAAAGAATCCCATCTTAAATAACCTTCTTCAAGGAACTGCTCAACGTGTTTCGGCGCAGAGCCTCCCGCACCTGTTTCGAATAAACCGCCACCATTCATCAATGGAACGATAGAAAGCATTTTTGCAGAAGTTCCAAGCTCAAGGATTGGGAAAAGGTCTGTTAAATAATCTCTCAATACGTTTCCTGAAACAGAAATCGTGTCTTTCCCTTCTCTTGCTCTTTTCAACGTTTCCGTCATGGCATCTTTTACATCAAGAATCTTAATATCAAGACCGGTTGTATCGTAATCTTTAAGGTATTTTTCTACTTTTTTAATGATTTCTCTGTCGTGAGCTCTTCCTTTATCTAGCCAGAAAATGGCAGGTGTATCAGATAACCTCGATCTGTTTACTGCTAATTTTACCCAGTCCTGAATCGGGGCATCTTTAGTTTGGCACATTCTGAAAATATCACCTTTTTCTACTTTTTGAGAAAGAAGAACATTTCCGTTTTCGTCCTGAACTTCAATAGTTCCGTCTGCAGTTGCCTGGAAAGTTTTGTCGTGAGAACCATATTCTTCAGCTTTTTGAGCCATTAAACCAACGTTTGGAACAGAACCCATTGTAGTAGGATCCAGTTTTCCGTGCGCTTTCATATCGTCGATTACAGACTGGTAGAAACCTGCATAAGAACGATCCGGAATGATACAAACAGTATCTTCTTCTTTACCGTCTTTATTCCACATTTTTCCTCCGCCTCTTACCAATGCAGCCATCGATGCATCAACGATAATGTCAGAAGGAACGTGGAAATTCGTAATTCCTTTGTCAGAGTTTACCATAGCCACTCTTGGTCCGTTCGCCAAAGTAGCTTCAATATCAGCCTTGATTTCAGCTTCCTGGGCATTTCCTTTGATTTTTTCGAAAAGATCAGCAAGACCGTTGTTTGGATTAATATCTAAAGACTTGAAAGTCTCAGCATATTTAGTGAAAACTTCTTTGAAGAAAGTTTCTACGATCGCCCCGAAAATAATAGGGTCAGAGATTTTCATCATCGTAGCTTTCAGGTGAGCAGAAAGAAGTACGTTTTTGTTTTTAGCTTCATTAATTGCCTCTTGAACGAATGCTTTCAAAGCGTTTAAATTCATTACAGAAGAATCGATCACTTCACCTGCCTGAAGGTTTGCGAAATCTTTTAATAAAGTTTCAGCACCGTCATTTCCTTTAAATACAATTTTAAATTTCGTAGCATTTTCTACAGTGGTTGAAGTTTCAGTTCCGTAGAAATCGCCGCTTTCCATGTGAGCTACGTCAGTTTTGCTGTCAGAAGCCCAGTCACCCATTCTGTGAG
>CBFGVN010000655.1:0-1892 GCA_965651845.1 uncultured Chryseobacterium sp.
CCGACTGCCGCAGCCAAAAAGAAAAAAGACTATACCAATCGGAATATTGTAAACTATCAACTTTTCTCCGAGCCTGAAAAACAAGGTTATCAGAATGTTCTGGATGTTTTACTGAATGAGAAAGGGATTAAAAAATCTTCTTTAACAGCCAATAATCTCGGCGGAACCCAAAGAATGTTTTATGAATTGTACAAAAACATGTCTGCTACAAAGGAAAGAAGTGATGTACTGATATTCATTCACGGGTATGCTTACGATTTTGATGATGAACTGAAAGCTATTCTGGATCTTAAAAAACTTTTTATCGATAACACAAAATCTCCCGTTGAACATATTTTGTTTGTAAGCTGGCCGGCTTCAAGCAGTGTTGTTCCGCTTACTTATTTTGATGATAAGGCTGCGAGTATCAATTCCGGAGCTTCGCTGATGAGGCTGTTTTATTTTTACACTCAGTTTTTAAAGGATATTTTTTCGAACCGAGACCTGATTCCCTGCAATCAAAGGATTCATATTGCCGCGCATTCGATGGGAAACCGTGTCCTTCAGAGTATGTTGTACAGCCTGAAAAAGGAAAATGTTCTGAGAGTGATCGATCAGGTTTTATTGCTGAATTCCGATGTTTCCTATAAAGTGTTTGAAGATCAGGAAACTTCTTTCAACAAGCTGCCTTTGCTAGCAAACAGAATTTCAATTTATTTAAACAGAAAAGACCTGATTCTGGGGATTTCACAGTTTACTAAAAATATCCTGACCCCAAGATTGGGGAAAAGCGGACCCAGTAATATTGAGCCTTACAAAGATATTGTCTCCATTATCGACTGTACTTTTGTAGAAGATGATTTGTTGAACACCTTCAAATTTGATGAAGGAAATCATTGGGGATATCTTTCGAGCTCATCGGTTCAGAATGATATTTTTCAAAACTTATATGGTGTGGATAGGAATCTTATTACCAACAGATTGAAAAATAATGAAAATATTTTCACAATTGTCTCTTAATACTATTTTATTTTTAAATATATGATAAACCCTTATGATAATACCTAAAAACCATTGCTCAAGTTGGCATAAAGATTGTAAAATCACAAGCAAGGAATACTAAATTTTACATTATGAAAAAAGTAAAACAAAAGTTTTCTTATTGGTTAGAATGCATTAAGAAAGCGATTTTCGTAAAAGACGTGATTTAATAACCGAGTATTAACATTAAAAAAACACACAAATTTATTCGATCCCAGAACTACTATTTCAAGAAAAATAACTGCTCTCCCTGAAGATCCAATTGACTCTTAAAGTTATTGGTAAATAAACCTCCTGTCCCTAGACCTTGAGGCATTTTGCTATGCTTTGTATAGGTGTATTGAGCTATGGCATTCAGTCCGATATTGCTTTCCAGTGCGGAAGTGATCCACCAGCCGATGTTTTGATTTTCAGCAAGGGAAATCCATTCGTCCGAACCTGCAAAACCTCCTACCAAAGAAGGTTTTAAGATAATATATTGCGGTTGTATTATCTCCAAAAGCTTTTTCTTTTCATTAAAATCAATAATTCCGATTAATTCTTCATCTAAAGCAATGGGAGTTGGGGTTTCGACACATAGTTCTGCCATACTCTGCCAATTTCCGGCTTTTATTGGCTGCTCAATTGAATGAATATCTAAATCTGCCAATTGTTGCAGCACCACTTTAGATTCATCTTTATTAAACCCACCGTTTGCATCAACGCGAAGCTCTAATCTTTCTTTTGAGAATTTTTGTCTTAATTTTTCCAGAATTTCGTGCTCGGATTTCCAGTCGACACCAATTTTTAATTTAATACAATGAAAACCTTTCTCCAGCTTATCCTGAATCTGTTCTTCCATATAATGAATATCTCCCATCCAGATCAAACCA
>CBFGVN010000656.1:0-1887 GCA_965651845.1 uncultured Chryseobacterium sp.
TTTGTAACATTTTGAGTCGTTTTTTTAGATTTGAACTTAAGAACGGACTGGTCGCAGGCAACTGTGTTCCGGAAAAGTGGCTTGCTAAAAGCATCTGCGCAAATGCTTTTGTGTCCGATTGTTTTACGGCCTTTTTATCAGCCAGATATTCGTGGATTAAACTAATTTCTTTTTTAATGATATGAAAGAAAGGATTGAACCAGAAAACAGAAGTGATAATTTCAATAAAAATTTTATCGAATGAGTGTTTCTGCTCAATATGCACCATTTCGTGCTTTAAGATCTGTTTCCCGACGTCGGAATTCAATGTGATGGAATTCTTCCAGAAAAGATTTTTAAAATAGGAAAACGGAGCTTCCGTCAGGTTTGTATGGTAAAAATTGATACCATCAAAACTTTCTTTTTGAAACTGATTTTTAAGCTGCTGGATCCTGAAAATCCCGTAGATAAACCTTCCTAAAAAATAGAAAGAAACCAATCCCAAAGCTGAAAAAATAATTCTAAGATAAATGTGGTCATTATTAATGTTTTTATTTGTTTTAAAATTTTGTACCCTATCTATAAGCTTGTAGATGTCATTGCTCACTTCAATAGCGAAGTCTTCAACCCTGATCAGGGGAAGCAGCAAAGATATCAGCATCGCCGACAAAAGATAAAATCTGTTGTAGTGATGAAATGTCTTGTCTTTAAGAGACAACTGATAATACAAAAACATTACACCAGAACATAAAATAACTTTTCCGAAGTATAGAAGTACAGTTTCCATTGGTCTTAGTTTTTCTTTTTGAGTTCGTCTAATAGCATCTCAAGGTCTTCCACCGTCATTTCGTTCTTCTCCACCAGGAAAGAAACGGCACTTTTGTAAGAACCTTTAAAATAGTTTTTTACAAGGCTTTTCATTGTTTTTCCGCTGTATTGCTCTTTTGAGATCAATGGAAAATACTCATGCTGTCTTCCGTACACATTGTAGTCTACGAATTCCTTATCTTTCAATACTTTTAATATTGTAGAAACCGTGTTGGTATGCGGTTTGGGTTCAGGAAACAAATCAAGAACATCTTTTAGAAATCCTTTTTCCAATTTCCAAAGGTACTGCATCACTTGCTCTTCTGCTTTTGTCAAAGTCTGAATCTTCATATATCCCGTTTGTTAATATTAAAATTTATTTTTTATACTTCGATGATCTCCATTAACAACTTTGCTAGTAAACATATTTTGATTTCATTTGATTTTCAAAAGTTCATAAAGAATTTTTACTTACGCTGTCAGGCTGAGGCTCTCGAAGCCTTTTTACATTACAAATTAAATTTTAAACAGTTCAAAATTTAATCTATAAAATTTTAACTAAAATCCATATCACTAATAAATTAGTTATACAAATGTAGAAATAAAATCATTCGAAACAACTATTTTTTTAGTGATAAAAAATTAATTGATATAAATATCTGAAAATCAACAAAATAAATTTTATTAAAATTTGTTAAATTTTTAAAGACAGTAATTTTTCACCTAATTAATCGGCAGAAAAAACTTTATTTATAAAAGAAATTCTTAAAACTTGTTAAATTTTATTAAATAAAATTAAAATGAATTTGTTTAAACCGAGAAAATATATTTATTTTAGTGCTTTAAAAATTTCTCATGAAAAGATATAATTTATTGATTGTACTATTACTATTCATTTTTAACGTTACTACAGCTCAAAAGAAGGGCTCTCCGGCTGCAGATTTCAGTACGGTAAGAGAAGCTAAGACCAAAATTGAAAATACAGTTCCATTAGTTATCAAGCATCTACAGCAAATCAGTGAAAAGGAATCTGATCCTAATATTCTTACCAACGGTAAAACTGCCTTAGCCAAAGAATACGGAAAAGTAGAACTGGAATGG
>CBFGVN010000657.1:0-1864 GCA_965651845.1 uncultured Chryseobacterium sp.
CTAAGATTTAAAGGCTTTTGATTTTATTTGTTTCTCCAACTTGCGGAGAGTGAGGTAAAACCACCTTCTCTTTAAATCTCTTTATTGATCGACATTTCCTGAAATTAAGATTCAGCGACTCACCGAATGACTCACTTTTGAAATATAGGTTTTTGATTCGTTTTGTTGAGTCAAATATAAGGAAATATTAAATAATCTTGGATGTTTTCTAAGTATTCAACTCAAACAATACCGCTGAATCTACTGAATTGTTCCAAACACAACTTTTCTTTAAAATTTCGAATCATTTATACTATTAAAAACTATAATTATATCCCACAGTACAAGTCATTTCATTTAGGTTAGGGTTTTCTATCGCCTGGTCTGTCTTCCTGAATATCTGAATAAAAGCAAGATCAAAGCTGTGCCTTTTCCATGGCATATAATTAGCCCCCAGCCTGAAATTCATCACATTAATATTTGCCGTTGAACTTCCAGAATGGTTATAAGAAACCCCAATACTTGTCTTTAGCTTATCTTCTTTAAGAAAAGCCTTTGTAACATTTAATGCCGGTCCCCAAATAGTTGACACTTGAGAAGCAGCATACATGTGGGTAAAATTAACCGATGTAGCAATATTCATTTTCTTTTCAGGGAATCCGAGGGTGTAGTTGACATTCGCATTATGGAATCTCGACAAGCCTCCCCGTCTTACAATACCGTTTTCCCTGTTGACCATCTCGTTTAAAGAATAGTTGATATTGATATTCTGTACTTTTTCCTTGCTGCTGGAAATAATATAATTAACATTAATGTTTGTATTCTGTGAGATTTGCTTATAATCTATCGAATCCTTTGGCTGCTGAATAAGCAACGGATTATTATTAATGTTGTTGAACTGGTTAAGCTGTTTATTAGTAAACATGGTAAAATTAGAATAGCTTGCTGTAATCATCAATTTTTCCGATGCTTTCAGATTTGCATTGACAGCCCCCTACTTAAATTTCTGATTATCCAGATTATCCCTCTGTCTTCCTATATTGGCAGAAAGGGCTAACCTGTCCTTCAATAAAGTGAAAGATGAGTTTAATGTAATATTTTCCAGATCATTATTGAAATAATAAACTCCCAAAGTTTTGTATCCCGGATCTATTCTTTCGTATTTTACGCCTATCATTCCTTTTTAAGCTTCAAATTGACTCCGCCATTATACGCAGAATAGCTCTCCATAGACGAATTAGGGGAAAGAAACCTGGCCGCCAATTCTTTTTTTTCTGCACCGCTTGAAGCTGACCTCAGATCATTAACCAAAGCGGTATTGGCATATTCCCCGAATACTTCCATGTTTTTATCGATCATAAAACTACCTGTCATGGATAATACCAGATTCTCCTGCGGCAATACTCCCTTTGAATCGGGAGCTGATGACAGAGAACCCACATCGTCTTTTGCATAAAACCCGATCAATCCTAATTTATATCTTTCTCCCATTTCAAATGAGCACCATATCCCATTCTTTTGTAAGCAGGAAACGTCAAGACGTTGGAGCTCTTTTGCATATGCGTATAATAATCCAATCAGATTTATAGATCCTGATGGAAGAGAAAACGAAGATTGGATTAAGAAAGATAATCAATGGACATATGATGCAGATATTACAACAGCTGCTCAGGCAAAAGCTGCTGGGGCAGATGCATTTGCTAAAAATGGTTCGGTAATTTCAGATGCTAAGATCGGACCAAATGGAGAGGCTGGTTATGTAAGGCTTAATGCAGGGGGAACAGCAGAATATATGCCTGATAATCTGTCAACAGCTATGGTGAATTTTTCACACGAAACACTTGGAAGAATGGTTACCGGAGGGCTTCAGTGGGAAAAAGCTCTT
>CBFGVN010000658.1:0-1843 GCA_965651845.1 uncultured Chryseobacterium sp.
AATTGCTAATTTTCTGGAAACTCTTTTTCTAAAAAAGTTTAAACAGGCTTAATAAAAGAAACGGGAACCTCTCTGATAGAGAAGAAATTTTTGATAAAGAACTCTACAAAAAAAGATTTGTAATAAAACGAAGAACGCATGGATAGGCGAGCATTATTGATACGATATGAAACAAAGGAAAAACACTGGAGAGATTTACACCTTTTAGCTTTTGTACATGATATTCATTATCTGAAGGATATAAAACAATTGTATACAAAGGCTATTTGAGTATTGATTATCAAAGAGATTTATTTACTTACAATCAGATTAATATGGAAGTGCCTATGCGAAGAAATCAACATGGATATAAGCCACAGCCTTATATTTTCAGAAAATCCAGAAAGCGCATTGAAACCTTATTTTCTCAATTGTGCGATCAATTTATGATTAAACGAAACTATACAATGGATTAATAAACTAAACAATAGAAATATTAACAACTTAAAAACTCGAATTGCTTAAATGCACTACGGGTTATTCATAAATAAAAATCTGATACAAATTTTCAGGACTAGTCAATTAAGTACTACTCCAGAAGGATTTGCATAAAGAATTTAATTTAGGCAATAATACATTTTGATGTACCAATTACTAAAAATTTTATATGATATTATTAATTTTTTTTATTGAATGTATTAGTTTAAAACAGTGAGTATATATTTCTTGATTGTTGAGCTGTTACAAACATTGCTGTTTTTGGACTCTAAATCAATCGAAGTTTTTTCTTTCAGATAAATGTTCTCAAAATATCTACTCAAACATATTACTTTATTTTTATCCATAATAGGGTTAATGTATTGTAAGAACATCTGCTCAGAGGTATGTCCGGTAGTCCCCATAAGGAGTGGGGTAGGTATTTTTCCGTAAAACAGTGGCTAAAGTTCTTCTTCCAATATGGCTGCTTATAGTTACCCATTTGTGGTCCAATTTTTTACGATACTCCGTCTTGTATTTCAGCCATAAAATTGGGTGGAATGACCAGTTAGGGTGGAGAAACAATATGTAATGATACTGGGATAAAATTTGAAAAAAAGATACAGTAACAGCAGATACAGCATAGACTAATGCTCCTTTCTGATTAGAACCATACTGCAGGTCACCTGCTTTAATCTGATCCCCGGTTAATGGTCTATTAAAATCCCGGTAGACCTCCAGTTTTCTGATGCTACCGGGATAATTACTAACTGACCATGATAATTTTAAATGACTATATAAAAACAATTATTATATTTAGTTTTCTATTTCATAGAATGGTTTTTCGGTTAACATCTTTATCGTCCAGAATTGCATTCTTTACGATCGTATTTATAATCTGGTAATATTTATTTTTCTTGTTGAAAACATGGTATAATTTGAACCGCAGCCATAACATGGTTGTGCAGATATACTTATTACATCTCCCTTCATTAGGTTTAGCTTTTCGCTTCCAGTACCACTACCTCCTATATAATTTGATGTATAAGCAGGGGTGAAGATCGTAACCAAATCTTGTTGTGTTCCATTTCTTATTAATTTTAATGTAGTATGGGTACTACCTGATCCTGATGAAACGTATGCAAAAACCTCTATATCATACCATCCGGATTGAGGACATATCCATGAGCTTCCGGCAACATTAAAGTCAACTCCACCGTTGGTACTGTATTGCACAGTTGAGAAGGTAAGCTGATCAAATCCTCCCTGGCTAATATATTGTGGAGTATCTCCTGTAATAGAATAAATATAAGGCTGCTGGGTTTTGGAAAGATCCAATACCATATAAGTTTTTCCTGTAGCAGAGTTGATATCGGTTTTGGTAAGA
>CBFGVN010000659.1:0-1841 GCA_965651845.1 uncultured Chryseobacterium sp.
ATTTTTATAAGGATTATGAATTTGAAAATGAATTTTCAAAGGACTTTTTAGACAAATTTCCTTATCCAAAAATCAAACCGATGCTGTATTTTGCAGACTGGTCGGAAGAATTGGGAACATTATATAAAGACGCAAAATACCACGGAAATACAGCTACTTTCCCCGGATTCTATGCTCCACAAGGAAGACAGCTTCGGTTGAAAGCCCTTGATGACAGGTTTTTGGAAACTTTAAATGATCTTGGCATTACCAATTTTGAAATGGAAACTTCGGCAATTTATGCTTTATCTAAACTTTTAGGTCATAAAGCAATCACGGTCAATAACGTTATTGCGAACAGAAGACGCGGAGAATTTTCTGCAGATCACCATGCTTCCGAAAGGAACCTGATCGAATGGGTTTTGGATAGAATCATTAAATAAATCATTAAAAAATAAAAGGATTTCAAAAAATTGAAATCCTTTTTAAAAACTAAGGAATTATTCAACTTCTTATAAATTTTTAAATTTATTTAGAAGTAAAAAATATTGTGCTTTTGCCTTTTTATTTTAATAAAACTTTTATTTAAAACTCATTGATCGTTACATAAAAATGCGACGAATATAGACTTTCTGCATTTCCTGAAATATTGGTAAGATTAATGGTTATCACTGCATTGGAAGTGAGTCTGGGGTTTGAGATCGCAAAATTAGAATTCCCTGCAAAATCTCCTGCCGGCGAAACTACGATTGTTCCTCTTGTAGTACTCGGAATCAAAGCTGGAGGAATTGTGATAGTCATTGTTGTAGATTTTCCCGAAGGCAGGTTATTTACCGAAACACTCGGCCAGGTTTCAAAACTGATCTGATTTTTGTTTATCGTACCCCTGTCTCCTAATTTATATTGTCCGTTTACATCTAGCTTTGCATTTACATTCGGTGTGCTTGTTCCGATTCCGATATTTGCATTATTATCTCCCAAAACAATAGCATTATATTGTGAAGTTGAAGCCTGATAGCCTATTGCCGTAGAATTTTGTCCCATAGCAGAAGCTCCCGACCCGACAGCTGTGGAATTCTGACCGTTTGTGAAAGAAGCGTATCCAACTGCTGTTTCACTATTTGCATTTGTTTTTGCATTGTATCCTAAAGCTACAGACTGAAAACCTGCTGCCACAGAATTATTTCCCAGTGCAGAAGATTCATTGGCTGTCGTTTTTGCATTGTATCCTATTGCTGTAGACTGAAAACCATCAGCTAAAGAGTTGTTTCCCAATGCTGTGGATTCGTTTTTATTTGTTTTTGCATTATATCCGATTGCATTCGACTTGTAAGCCGCCGCAGTTGATTTATTTCCCAAAGCCAAGCCGTCATTCGCTGTTACAGAAGCCTCATTTCCTACAGAAACTCCCTGATACGCAGAACTTGAGATACCTATGGCAATACCATTTTGTCCTGCATTGGCTCCAGAACCTAAACTTATGGAATTATCAATTCCCAGTCTTCCGGTTTTGTTGGAATTTACCTTAAAAACCAGATCATCAGAAGTATTTGTTCCTAACGAAAGATTGGTATTGGATCCTCCATAGTTTCCGCTGTTTGTCCCCGAATTGTTCCAGTTTGTAGTCGAGTTAGATCCCCCACCACTTATTCCATTTCCTGAAGTTGCAGTTGAAAGCAGATTCCACTTCAGATTATTCCAATAATAGAAGCCTACTTCTACTAATGCGCTTTGCCCGTTGTTCCAGATAATCAATCCATTAGTTGGAGAAGGTATCGTTACATTGTCTGTAAGAGATTTTAAAGCAATGCTGGGAAACAGTACTCCTTTATTATTAGAATTAATTTCCAACATGGCAGAAG
>CBFGVN010000660.1:0-1840 GCA_965651845.1 uncultured Chryseobacterium sp.
TTTTTATTACCAATCGGAATAAAAATTGCTACAAAAAGAATTAATCTTAAAAATAATATAAATCATTAATTTCCGTTTCACTATTAGGTGAAATCATGTATTTTAATTAAAAATATACAATGTTTAGTGTTAAATTGAGAATTTTATTACGATTTAACATAACTCTAGTAGAATAAATAACATATGAAGAAATCTATTATTACATATATAATCCTGTTGTCGGTTATTTTATTATCGTGTAAACCCAAGCAGAATATGGTGTATATGTCTAAGCATAATATGGAAGAGGAAGTTACGAAGGCAAAATATCAGGGATTGCATATCCAGGAAGGTGATATTCTTCTCATTCTTGTTTCTGCATTGGATGAAATTGCCGTAAAACCCTTTAACCTTAATACCACAAATAAAGTCGGAAGCGATCCCAGTACTGGTATGAACCAATATGTACAGCCCAGCGAATATGTCGTAAACGAAGAAGGATATATCTACTTTCCGGTCATAGGGAGTATTTATTGTAAAGGAATGACACAGGTACAGCTGAAGCAGGATTTGGAAGCCCGCCTGAAGAAATACCTTACAGATCCTATGGTGTCGATCACTTTGAAAAACTTCAATGTCAGCATTTTAGGTGAGGTAAAAGATCCCGGCCAGAAAGAAAGTGTTTCCCAAAAGATCAATATTTTCCAGGCTTTGGGTCTTGCAGGAGATATGACCGATTTTGGAGACCGTACCAATGTAAAACTGATCCGTACCGGTGAAGACGGGGTAGATCAGGTGGTGAATATAGACCTCACCAGATCGGATATTGTAAGCTCGCCTTATTATTATATGAAGCAGAATGACATTCTTTATGTGCAGCCGGATAAAAATAAGCAGGTTCAGGCGAATAGCAACCCAAACAGAGCTCTGACATTCCAGATTATTGGTGCTTTACTTACGGCAGGTACTCTTATTATTGCTTTAACTCGACGATAAAATAAAATATGCAGCAGACAGAATTTCAGGCAAAGGAAGAAAAATTAAACATAAGGAAAACGATTTCTAAATACTTATATAAATGGCCATGGTTTATTGCCTCTATTCTGGTCTTTGTAACGAGTGCTTATATTTATCTAAGATACAGCGTACCGCAATATCAATCGAAGACAACTCTTAAATTCGACAAAAAACAAAATGATCTTTCTTCAGCTTTGGCTGATCTTGATAATCTTGGTATAGGTCTCGGCAATGCAGATGAACTGAAAAGTGAGGCAGCAGTGGTAAACTCGCGCCCGATACTCAGACAAGTGGTAAATAATCTTAATCTGAATGTAGAATACTTCACTAAAGGTGAAATTAAAGATTCTCAATTGTTTTCAAAAGCGCCTATTACTGCAAAAATATTAACGTACAATGATGAAAAATTTGCAGCTTCTCAATATACGGTAGCCGAGATAAAAGGTGATCAGTTTACCCTTGAGACGGAGAAAAAAAAGAAAATTACGGGGAGATTCAATACCCCTTTGCAATTGGATTTCGGAACCGTCGTGTTGCAAAGAAAAGCTGAATTTGCTTTAAAATCAGAATATAAAATTGTTTTTTCAAATCCAACGGACAAAGTAAAAAAGCTGGAAAAAACAATCCGCGTCAATCTTCCTGATGAAAAAGCTATGTTGATGGATATTAGCTTAATAGGATCTCTTCCTGAAAAATCTGAAGCTATCCTTAATGAAGTTACTAAACAGTATAATCTGGATGGGCAGAGAGATAAAAATTTACAGGCTGAAAATACCCAGAAGTTTATCGATAAAAGATTGGAGGTTATCACGAAAGACCTTTCCGGGGTAGAAAACCAGAAGGA
>CBFGVN010000661.1:0-1836 GCA_965651845.1 uncultured Chryseobacterium sp.
GATTATGTTTCAATTTTCAATAAAAGAAAAAAATACACACAATCATTCGTGAAAATTAGTGAATTCGTGGCAAAACTTTGTATTACTTTCCTAAGTGAAACGCCTTTGTTTACCTTAAAAAAATCATCAAAATCAAAAAACTTTGTCTAACCTTGCGCTTAAATAAACTATTTTAAAACCTTTTCAGACTCCAAACTCAAATTCAGCAAAGTCTGAAACGCCTCTCCCATTTCATCGGAAGCTCTGCTGATTGCATTTTCCAGCATATTTCGGATTTGCTTTTCCGTAACGCCAGCTTCTGTCCAGCTTTTTCCTGAAGTGTGTGAGTTTAAAATAAAAGGCATGATTCTGTCGATCGAGCAGGCGAAAATCGCATCCGGAGTTTTCTCTTCTTCGAATTCCAGCCAAAGATCAAAAAACTCTGAACGTAAAGGTTCGTCTAAAATTCCGAAAATATTTTGAGCCGAGATTTTTTCCCTTTCAAACTTCCCGACCATTGCCGCTTCGTCGAATATAAAAGTATCTCCTGCTTCAATTTCAACAAGATCGTGAATCGATAGCATTCTGATCACCCTCAACAAGTCAATATCTGCTCTGTTTTTTGCGTATGGGTAAAGGATTTGGGCTAAAATAATAATCTGCCAGGAATGTTCCGCTGTATTTTCCCTTCTGGAATCATCTGCATTATAGTTTCTTCTCTGTACATTTTTTAAGGCGTCAACTGCCAAAATAAAATCAATCTCCTTCTGTA
Organism: uncultured Chryseobacterium sp.; assembly: GCA_965651845.1. Taxonomy (GTDB): domain Bacteria; phylum Bacteroidota; class Bacteroidia; order Flavobacteriales; family Weeksellaceae; genus Chryseobacterium. The sequence continues at coordinate 752 of CBFGVN010000661.1, forward strand.
TCTTCATTATTAATTTTCTTTATAATATTCGTTTATTGGATATTCCTTAACGTTTGTAATCCATTTGTCATCAATGAATTCTTTTTTTGTTACTTTTACTTTTTCACCGCCTGTGGCATCCTCTTCCAATTCATACACTTTAAATAAACCTCTTTGCGGAAGCACTGTATATTCAGTCGTAAGATGCCAGCAACATCCTGATTTTGAATAGGTGATCAATCTTTTACGTTCAGAATCGGTATTGAACATACCCAAATTCTCATGGGCCAGCTGGGTCAGCTCTTCGCTCGGAACAAATTGTTTTTTGGTGATATTGAAAACATACACATCGTAGGAAGGACCGCCGTAACCACTTTCATTTCCGTTTCTGATGGCCATGTCTTCCGTTCCATCGAAATTGAAATCGTCAAAAATCAATGGACTTTGTTCATTATATAATTGAATAATGTTCGAAGTTGGCTTCTGATCTTCATTTAAATAGAAGGTTAAATCGTCAGAACTGAGGGTCTGGAATTTTTTAGAAGTCTTTTTATCAAATAATTCTACAGTTGCTTTCCCGCTACATTCATTATTCTCACAGTTTTCAACATTGATTTTCACATCATAGTTCTTCGAAGCATCTTTTAACTCAAACTGATGTTGTGCAAAATAGAGATTTCCCATCAGAAGTACCGGTAACAATAATTTATAACTCATCTGTAAGTGTTTTTTTAATTAAAAAATAATTTGAGTGTTTTTTAGAGTAAAATTTTGATTCAAAAGTACGAAAATTTAAAATTTTTGACCAGATTTCAGTGTAAACAAAATTCAGAGCCCATTTCAATTAAAAATTATTAAGCTGATTATCAATTAATTAGATATTTTATTTGAAAAATTTCACTACTTTGTATTGCATAATACCATTTTAATTATATATCTTTGTAATGTAAAATCAGAATAGGTTCAGCTAGCTAGGAACTTTACCTGATCTTAAATATAACTAATTAACAAAACTTATTAAAGATGAATACTGAAAATACCAAAGCGCAAATGCGAAAAGGAATTCTGGAATTCTGTATTTTAAGTCTCATCAATCATCGTGAAAT
>CBFGVN010000662.1:0-1834 GCA_965651845.1 uncultured Chryseobacterium sp.
AGCCATTGTTCTGCTTACTGCTTCCAGCCTGAAGTTTATTACTGGACCCTGAGCCTGTCGAAGGGTGGATAGAGCTTCCTGTGATTAGATACTGCCCGTCAATGGTTGTGGTAACCTGTGAAAGAAAATCCTGTGTCGAAGATTTGATGTCTTTCTGCCAAACCACTTCCTGAGCAGAGACTCCCAGGATCGTGCATAAGAAAAATGCACCAGTGTAGAATTTTTTCATACCCGTGTTTATTTGAATTTTGTTAATTATTAATTTTAAATCACTGCAAAAGTATCTCTTTTACTTCACGTTAGAAAGATTTATTACAGAGATTTAATGTGAATGTTGTCACTTTTTTACAAAGATCATTCTTCAAAGCGACAAAACGCGTCGTGTTATTTTTTTATAAGTAAATGGATGATCGTGTACATAGAAAATACACCCTTTGAGTGAAGTTGGTTTTTATTCATTATGTTGTGTTTTTTTGTATTAATACTGCAAATGTAAACAAAATATTTAATTTGAAAAGTTTTTTATTTGTCTAATTAGTTTGTTATTAATTGAATACAAATCCAATTCTGAACAATATTTATTTACATCCATTCTAAAAAATACTTTTAAAGTTTTTTTAATCAAGGAAACTTTTAAGTAAGACTTTCAGGAAGTAACTTTGTCGAAAATTTAAAATAATGAAGAGAGGATTACAATTGCTGCTGTTGATTTTTTCATTAACAGTTTTTGCTCAAAAAGGTACGGTTGATACGGCTCAGGTGGTTGTTCCCAACCGATACAACAATGTTGAAGCTCAGACAAAACCTTATGTAATTATGATTTCTGCAGATGGTTTCCGTTATGATTATGCTAAAAAGTACAATGCAGAAAATCTTTTAAAGTTTTCTAATGAAGGAATTCAGGCAAAAGCAATGATTCCAAGTTATCCAAGCATCACTTTCCCCAATCATTGGAGCCTGATTACCGGGTTGTATCCTTCCCATCATGGTTTGGTCGATAATTATTTTTACGACTACAAAAGAAAAGAAGCGTATGCAATGAGTGACAGGAAAAATGCTGAAGATGGAAGCTGGTACGGAGGAATTCCACTTTGGGGATTGGCTGAAAAGGAAGGGATGATTTCCGCCTCTCTGATGTGGGTAGGTTCCGCAAGTGATGCGGGAGGAATGAGACCCACTTATTATTATCCTTATCACGAAAAATTTACACCTTCTGAAAAAGTTGATAAAGTAATCAACTGGCTGAGGTTGCCAATGGATAGAAGACCTCATTTTATTTCACTATATTTTCCTGAAGTTGATGGAAGTGGCCATCATTTTGGACCAGATACAAAGGAAACGGAAGATGCTGTTCATTTGGTTGACAAGGCAGTAGGGGAGCTGGTTCAAAAAGTAAATGAGCTGGGCTTAAAAAATGTGAATTTTATATTCGTTTCAGATCATGGGATGATAAAGGTTGATGGAGGAAATCCTCTTGAAATTCCTGAAATGCTTTTAAATAAAGAGAAATTTGATATATATAATTCTCAGACTTTATTAAGAGTTTATGTTAAAAATCCAACAGAGGTTAAAACGGTTTACAAAGAATTAAAAGCCAATAAAACGGATGATTATGAAGTTTATCTTGATAAAAAGTTCCATAAATATCTTCATTTTTCTACAAAAGATGATAAATACAATAGAATCGGACAAATTTTATTAGTTCCAAAAGCTCCAAAAGTATTTTTGCCAAAAGGAAAAACAACATCCGTCGGAAAACATGGATACAATCCAAAGGTTGTTCCTGAAATGAAAGCAACTTTCTTTGCCTGGGGACCGGAGTTTAAAAATAATT
>CBFGVN010000663.1:0-1824 GCA_965651845.1 uncultured Chryseobacterium sp.
CAGTGTGTAAATCCAGCTGTAGCCGAAGATTCTCTGCAAAAAATGGGCATGAGGTTTTCCAATGCAGACCGTTGTGATATTGTGTTCTATGACATAATCCAGAATCCCTTTTTGGACGCTGTTTTCCTTCACGCGCATCACTTTCGCTCCCAATTCTTGTGCTAAATTAAAATTATTAATCAAATAACGCTGCTTGTCCAGTGCTATTTTTTCAGGATTTTCCGCGGGTCTTTGAATGTATAAAACGGTCCAAGGGCTGTTGTAATAACTTGCCAGTCTTGCTGTTTTCCGGATAATATTTTTCGCTATTTTTTCATTACTGCTTATACAGGCGAGAAATTTTATAGGTTTAAAATTTTCAGTTTTAATTTCTGTTTCCACTTTTCTTTCCACATGGGTGGCCACTTCTTTTAAAGCCAGTTCACGGAGCTGCAGAATATGTCCGCTTTGAAAAAAATTATTTAAAGCAGTTTGGATTTTTTCTTTCTTGTAGATTTTTCCTTCTTTCAGTCTTGTCAGCAATTCATCTGCGGTTAAATCGATATTCACCACTTCATCTGCCAAAGCTAAAATTTTGTCAGGAACACGCTCTGAAACTTCAATTCCTGTTATTTTTTTTACTTCTTCATTTAAACTTTCAATATGCTGAATATTCATTGCACTGATGACGTTAATTCCGTTATCCAGAATTTCCAGAACATCCTGCCATCTTTTTTTATTCTTCGAACCCTCAACATTGGTATGAGCCAATTCATCGACCAAGACTACTTCCGGATGTTCATTGATAATCGCCTGAACATCCATTTCTTCAAGGTTTTTACCTTTATAAAAAACAGATTTTCTAGGGATTTCGGGAAGTCCTTCCACCAAAGCCTGAGTTTCCTCTCGGTCGTGCGTTTCGATATAGCCGATTCTCACATTAATGCCATTTCGCAGAAGGGAATGGGCTTCCTGGAGCATCCGGAACGTTTTCCCGACACCTGCGCTCATTCCGATATAGATTTTAAATTTTCCTTTTCGGGATTTTTGAATCAGTTCTAAAAAATCTTTTGCTGATGATGACATTGATTTTATTCTTTTTAATTTTATTTTTTGAAACATGGTGTTGTTGGAAGCCTAAAGCTGGAGGTTGGAAGCTAAGGCTGCATATTATTAACTTCCATCTTCCCGCACCCTGCTTCCTGCTTATTAAAACCAAGCCGCAAGACTTGTTGTAATAAAGAAATTTCCTTTTTTAAATGCATCGTTTTTCATAAAAATAGCATCTTTAGAAGTAAAACCTCTGGCTTCTGTTCGGATCATTACACTTTTAAAAATCAGATAATCAAGATTCAGGGAATATCCGAAAGTCTGAAATCCATTTTCTGTTCCTGTACTGATGATGACTCCATTTTTATCATTATAATATTCCAGTCTGCCTGCCAAAGCCCATTTATTATTGAATTGATATTTCATTAAAATATTGGGGCTATACCACAGGCTGTAGCTGTCACTTCCTTTTTCTTTTTGCTCAGCTCCGACATCAAAACCTAGCGTTGTTGAAAACTGGTCGGTCAATTGAAAATTTCCATACAAATCATGAAAATAGCGCATTCTTTTCTCTTCTTTGGCTTTATCATTTCCAATGAAAGAACTGCTGTTCAACGTAATTTTTCCATTGGGTTTGTATGTAATCTGGTGCCCAAAAGAAATACTTTGATTGCCCTCTGCCTGTACAATTCTCTGCCATCCGTTTAAAATCAGTCCGCTTAAAAACCATTTTCCGTTGTCGGAAGTGTAGGAAATTTTTGCTCCGGTTTCGAAATAAGGCGAATTATCTGCCGC
>CBFGVN010000664.1:0-1811 GCA_965651845.1 uncultured Chryseobacterium sp.
GTTCCATTCAAACAGGTAAGCTACAAGCTTCAGACAGTAAGCAGAATAACGGTTTCGACTACCATTTGATAAAATTGAATCAGCAGGGAGAGCAGGTTTTTGAAAAATATTTTTCCGGAAATAATCATGATTTTCTTTCGTCTACAATAAGCACTGAAGATGGCGGATTCCTTCTCTCAGGGACGAGCTTCTCAGGGAAGAATGGAGATAGAAAGGATGATTCCAAAGGAGGTTCAGACCTCTGGTTGATCCGTTTAAACGAGTTTGGGGACGAAATCTGGCAGAAGACAATCGGGACTCATGCCGATGAAGAGGCAAGATCAGTCATTCAAACAACCGACTTAGGATTTTTCGTTGCCGGAAACGTTACAACCCTTCCCTTCGATTCCGCTCAGGGTAAACTAGCTCAGGATTCCAAAGGCTATGGTTCCAAAGATGTTCTTATTGTAAAGCTGGATAAAAACGGGAAAGAAATTTCACAACTGATTTTAGGTGGAAAATCGATTGACGAAGCTGAGAAGATTATCCCGACAAAAGATGGTGGTGCCTTGTTAGGGATCTATTCAAGAAGTGGTATCGGGGGTTCAAAAAAGACCGAAAATTACGGTGAAGGAGATTATTGGATTATCAAACTTGATAAAAACGGCAACATTCAATGGGAGAAAAACTACGGAGGAACAGGTGACGATCATTTGAGAACTCTCGCCTTAACCTCATCAGGATATGTAATTGGTGGTGAAAGCCGTTCAGGTCGAACAGCTAATAAATCGGTAGGAATCACTGAAGGAACAGACCTTTGGCTCGTTGCTTTGGACGAAAAAGGGAATGAACAATTTCAAAAATCCTACAATTTCGGTAATCGTGATGTACTGATGGGAATGAGTGTTTTACATAGTTCCGATGATAAGACCACGAAAGGAATTTTATTAGGAGGTTACACTCAGGCAGAGGGAAGAATTGAGACGGATGATGAGAAATTCTGGATTTTGTATTTAGATGAAAACGGAAATGAGAAGTGGCGAAAACACATTCAGGGTCAATCATCCAAAAGAGAAGAAAGGCTTTCAGACCTCAAATTAAACAGGGATGGAACGATCATTTTGGCAGGCACCAGTGCAACGGAACTCGGCAAAGAAAACTGGAAAATTGTAAAACTGGGAGATAAACAAATCGACGGGCTCATCGAAAAACAGGATATTAAGATTTACCCGAATCCTGTATCAGACTATACTTACGTTGAAATTAACTTCAATTTTACAGAAGCTGATATTTTACTATACGATATGTCAGGAAGACAGCTTCAAAGTTTGAAGACCAAGAATAAGGTGACGAAGATTAACACTCAGCCACTCATTCAGGGAGCTTACCTAATTACAATCAAAACGGATACGAATAAAACTGCGAATGCTAAATTGATTAAGAAATAACTATGAAAAAGAATTTTAAAATTTCAATACAATGGATTTCATTTTTGTTTGTGTTATATAGCAATACAGTATTTTCACAATATTTTGAGGTCCAGAAAGATTTGTTTTTAAAAAATTATGAAACAGATTATTCAAAAGGGAAAATTGATGTGAGCCTTCCGCTGCTTAGTGTTCCAACAGCTAAGAAAAGTTTGCAAATAGGTATTGGTTTATCCTATTATACTGATTATGTATCCGGACATAGTTCTAATGAAGAAGTTGGATTGGGCTGGAGCTTGATCAATGGTGGTGGAGCAATAAGTAAATATACGCAAATAGGCTTAAATGATAATAATCACATCTATCAATATAACTTTTTAGGCAAGACCGGACGGTTTTACGTTC
>CBFGVN010000665.1:0-1782 GCA_965651845.1 uncultured Chryseobacterium sp.
TAAAAAGAGACGCTCAAAGAACAAATACTAATATTTCACAAGAAGAAAACCAACAAAAAAGTAGAAAAAGAAGGCTCAGATAAAGGATGAAATCTAAAAAAAGAAAACGAGTCTTGTAAAAAGATCTAAATTTCTGTAAACGACTATTAACACACGCTTAGAAGAGATTTTTTAGTTGATACGATTTATAAATCTGCTCCTAAAAATTTATAAATCGTATCAACAAATATTTTTTTAAAACATTTATTCCTTATAGTTTTGAAAAGAAATCAAGAGAATTTAAAAAAATTATAAATCATGAAAAAAGAAAATTTTAAACAAATGTTTATTTTTTATGTTTTTGTCACCTTCTGTAATGTTTTGGACAAAATATATTATGGGTTATATATTATATAATTAATAAACTTTACAGGATGAAAACTAAAAAAAGAAAATGAGTCTTGTAAAAAAAATAAATTTCTGTAAACGACTATTAACACACGCTTAGAAGAGATTTTTTAGTGGAGCCTATTTATAAATCGGATCCACTAACATTTTTTTGAAACATTTATTCCTTATAGTTTTGAAACAGGAATCAAGAATCAAAAAAAACTTACTTAAAAGAAGTCAAATTCCTGTAAACAGTAATTAACAAGGACTTTATAAAAGTTTTTTTGTTGTCATGATTTAAAAATTTTGACGTCAAAATTTTTAAATCGCACCCAATCATCTTTTTTTAAGGCATTCATTCCTTATAATTTTGAAATAGAAATTAAGAATATAAAAAATTATCTAAAAGTAGTTAAGTCCCTGCAAACAGCTATTGACAGGAACTTTGAATATGCTTTCTTCTTGTTACTTTTCCCGAATTAGGACGTCTTTTTTCGGGAATTACACCTGGTAGTACTGTTTTGTTTTCCTTCCTCTTTCTATCTTTTGGAAAGAGAAAATGAAAAAAACATAAAGAACACCTGAAGTGTACTATTAGTAAATGTTTGGAGCTATTTTCTTGTGGGTAAGATTGGTACATTTTTACGTACTAATGTACCAATCCTACCCAATACTATTTTTTTACACCATTTTCTATTTCTAATTTCTTGAAAGAATTGATTCATCATATTATGCATATTTTTTTAGTTTCACTTATTGACAAAAAAGTTCAGGAGACTATGGTAAAATTTTCCAATCTACCTATCCGGACATCGGTCTTAACGATAAGACCGCTCGAAGAGCTTTTGTATCATAGTGGAACTATGTTGAAGACTTATATAGAACTTCTTAAAACACTGCATATCTTATCAAAAGACTATAACCATTATTATCGAAGACCATTACTTATAAAACATACATTAAACACTGTAATTATAGAAAATAATTCGGCAATTAATAAAGATTACCTTCAGGCAATCCAAAATCGGGTGCTGCCCTATTTACAGGATTAGATCTCTGATCAGCCAATCATTATTCCGATTCATATACATTTTACCAATACGAGGGAAACTTTCCTGTTTTCCGGAATCAGTATATGTAAAAGAGATAAGACTGTTGCATACAGCCTGCTCCATGAAACAGCTATGCCCAATTCTCAAATACAAGGCTACAACATTCCGAAATATTTAGAAGAACTATGGGATACTTACCTGCAAAACCCTTCCAACTCTCTTCGTGCTTTGTGTTCCCTGCATCGTAAAAGTTATACGGGTTTTCAAAAAGACAGCAAACATTATCTGGGAGCTACCTTTTATCATTTCTATCAGCAATACAAAATGCTGGAAGTTCTGGATGATCTTATGCTTACGGATT
>CBFGVN010000666.1:0-1780 GCA_965651845.1 uncultured Chryseobacterium sp.
CGGCGCGGTCCTTCGAGAATCCGAGCTTGACGAGGATGTTCGGGATGTCTTCCTATGATCGGTCGTCTATCTTTCACCGTTGGCCGGAAACCAAAATTTACCTCTTCAACTTCAAAGTCGTAAGGATAAAATTCTGACAAGCCTTTTATTAATTGCTCAACTGCAGTTTCATCAATATGGTGATGCAGCTGTTCCCTGTCGTAAGTTCCACCGTAAAAATACAGTCCGTTATTTATCGGAAATAAAAAATGTTTCTTTTTAATAGTAATATTTTCAGGAATCGGCTGAGAAAGTTTTACTTTAATGTGATGACCTTTATTAGGATTAACAAGAATATTTGAAAAATAGGGATTATCTTTTACTCCCATTCCTTCGCAAAACAGAATATTTTTAAAATTAAAATTCTTGTATATGGAATCCGTTGTATTAAGTTGAGTATAATCGAATTTCTCGCTAATAAACTGTCCCCTTTCATTTAAACAACTGAATAAACCTATGAAAAACCCACTAACATCCAATCTGGCAGACTGATTCACCTTTCCTGAGAGAAAATCGTTTTTCACTAGTTCTAAACGATCAAAATTTTTGTCTAAAAAATTGACAAGCTCATCATTTTCGGATTTCTTGAGCCAAAGTTTCTGCTCATTCTCATCATGAAAAATCCTGTGAATAGGAGATTCTATTAAATAATTTTTTCCTGTATAAGATTCTATTTCTTTCAGAGATGCTTTAAGAAAATTAATCTGTTCCTGAGCTTTCCAAAAGGTTGTAAATTTTTTCAGCACCACCGGATTGATAATGCCTGCAGAAATCTGGGACGCGCTTTTTCTGCCCTCTGAGAAGATTACAAATGATTTGTTGTTCTTAATCAGCTGATGGGCAAAAAATAATCCTGCATATCCATCTCCTACGATAATATAATCTACATTTTCCATAATAAAAAAACCTGAGTAAAAATACTCAGGTTTTGTATAACTATCAAGTGAAATTTAGTAATTCCACATATCATTTTCCATTTGAAGGATTTGAGCTTTGATTCTGTCGCTCTCCTCGATCTGCTCATCAGCATCTCTAGGAATGTAATCTTTGATGATTCCATCACCTAGCCCTGTTGAAGATTTGAAAATTACCGTAGAAAATCTTCTAGCGTTGATCAAATCATCAAAAGATAAATCTGCAGATGAATTTTTTCTGTTGAATACATAATTATTAGCTAAAATATCTCTTGCATTCGGATAATATACCCAGAAAAGATCAATCAGGTCGTTAGCTCCCGCTAGAGGCTGCCCGTCCGGAGTTGTTCTACCGATCAATTTAGGATCCGGTCCCATTGCAGCAATACCTAGAGGTCTGTACTTCATTTGTCCGTCTCTTTTGTCGATGAACCACATACCGAAGATTTTTAAAACTTTTACTTTTTCAGTAGTTGTTTCATAAACGTCGGTAAGCTCTTTTTTCTCCTGCTCAGTTAATTGACGTCCGCTATTAAGGATATTGATAGCTTCGTCATCAACTCTTACGTCTACCAATCTACTCTTGATTTGCTCAGGAGTAAGTCTTTGAACGAAATTTTCATCGTCATAAACTTCTTTAATTTCGCCACTTAAAGCTCCATCAAGTAAAAGTTTATATAATGATTTTGTCTGTGTAGACAAAAGTCCGTCAGGATTATTATAATAGAAAGGTTGATTGATTTTGTCGTTCATGTCAATAACTTCCCAAACAAACATGCTTTTTAGGATATCTTTTTCATCAACAAAACCATATTCTAGAGGTTTTA
>CBFGVN010000667.1:0-1780 GCA_965651845.1 uncultured Chryseobacterium sp.
GTTTCAAATATTAAAAATATTGCGGTTGACAAAAGAAAGAAAATCGGGGTTTTAGTGAATCAGGATGAGTTGAGTCCGGACGAATTTCAGGGATTCATGCATCTTGCATTAGAAAATTATGATGCAGGACCAATTATTCCTAAAAATCAAACCGAACTGACGTTGGCCGATGTTCCTTTATTAAAGCAAATGAATGCTTTAGTGATTGCAAAACCTAGAAAAGCTTTCACAGACGGAGAAAAAGTAATCCTCGATCAATACATCATGAACGGTGGAAAAACACTTTGGATGATCGACGCCGTAAATGCCGAAATGGATACATTGACGAGGTCTAAAAAAGTAATGCCTTTCCCTGTAGATATCAATATGACAGACTTTTTCTTCAATTATGGAATCAGAATCAATCCTGCGTTGGTAAAAGATGTGAAGAAATTTGCCTTACTGAGACTGGTAACCGGAGAAGTGGGCGGAAACCCACAGTACACAAGCCTTCCGTGGCCGTATTTCCCGCTGGGAATTGCTGAGAAAAACGATCCGATCACAAAAAATATCAACCCTGTAAAATTTGAATTCCCGACTTCCATCGATACGTTGGGCGGAAGAAAAAATATTAAGACAAAAGTTCTTTTTGAATCGAGTGAAAGAACCTTGTTGAAGCAGGTTCCAAATTATGTTGAATTAAAAGAAGTGGCCAGTGTCGACAGTCTCGGGCAAATGGAAAAACCAAGCACTCCGAAAATTTATGCGGTGGCTTTGGAAGGGAAATTTAATTCTGCCTACGCTTCAAGAATTGAAAGAAAATCATATCCTGGTTTTAAAAACACAAGCCCGGAAAATAAAATGATCGTGATTGCAGACGGAGATGTGGGAAGAAATAAAGTGATCAAAGGAGAGCCGCTTCCTTTAGGCGTCGATCTTTTGACCAACGAGCAATTCGGAAACGAACAATTTTTAAGAAATGCGTTAGACTATCTTCTAGACGACAGCAATCTGATGGAACTGCGAAACAGAAACATCGAAGAACGTCTTCTCGACCGACAAAGAATTACAGAAGAGAAAAACAACTGGCAATGGTTTAATTTGCTGCTTCCTTTAGCGATTATCGGTATTTTGGGAGGTTTGTTCTTCTGGTTGAGGAAGAGGAAGTTTGGATAGGATATAGAAAAAGAGAGGCTTTTGGCTTCTCTTTTTATTTTGTATTTCGCTTTTCATCAATCATTTTTATCGGATTTTGTCTTGTATCAAAAATATCAGTGATAACAATGTATTCACGAACTACTTTATAAATGATTTTATAATTACTGCTTAGAATATACCTGTATTGCTGATTTAGTTTTTCAAGATGTAATTCAAGTTGTCCGGATTGAGGATTTTGAACTAACTGTTTTGTTGATTCAAGAATTTGCTTTCGAATCTTATGAGCAACTTTTCTGCTTGCTTTATTGGCATAATATTCAAAAATACTTTTTAGATTTTCAATCGCAAAGTCTGTCCAAATAATTTTCATGGATTACCAATTTGCAGATTGGTTTTCCAAATCTTCCTGACTTTTAAATCTTCCGTGTTTAAAATCATCCTCTGGTTTTTCAATACGACTAATTAAAGTCTCAACACTAAAAGGTACAAACTCAGAATGATCTTCTTTTTCTAATTTTGATAAAATATATTCTTCAATTTTATCAAAAAAACTTTCATCCTGCAGTTGAGCAAGATAAGTGATTAAATTTAATTTTCTAGTTTGAATATCCACGACTGATGTATTTGAATCAAAATTACAAAT
>CBFGVN010000668.1:0-1764 GCA_965651845.1 uncultured Chryseobacterium sp.
TGCATAAAAAAGGCTGTCCAACTTTTGAGACAGCCTCTTTTTATTTTATACAGGATGAGATAAATTCTGAAATAAAAAATAAACCGTTTTGCCATTTTTAAATAATTAAATTTTTCAAACAATTGCAAACGGCAAACAAAAATTTCAGATTTGAATTAATGTATGAAGTGAACAAAATGTAAAGATTTAATTAAGAAATTTAATTAAACCAAAACAAGAATAATGAAATAAAACAACTGATAATCAAAACATTACATAAAAATAGTATACGAATGGTATGCTATTTTTTTTGTGTTTTCATGAAATTTCTTTCCCTTTGCAACAGAAAAACACACAGTGCATTTGAAAAACTCTTACAGTCAACAAATGCAAAAATGAAAAGGAAAAAAATGAAAGGGAAAAAATTTTGACATAAAACACAGATGAAAAAAAGAAGTTTATGCCGGGATCGCCCCAAAAATTCCCGGTATAAATTTCAAAACCAAAAACACAAATGATGAAGAAAATTTTCAATTAAAAATATAAAACACAAATGAAAGGATGGAATTCAACGTCGGGAAGATGCCCCAAGCTCCCGACTGAGATTCCTGACAAACACAAATGATGAAAAATTTCATACACTGAAAAAAGTAAAAATACATAATGAGGGATTATAGCAGAGAAAATGGGTAATATTTTTCTCATCCTAATGTTACCCAACTGCTATAAATTAAAAAAACAGGAACCTTTTTATAATTTTACAAGAAAAAGGTCCACACAATCAACATTCATCAATAAATATTATTAATCATAACGATAAATTTGATTAAAACTTAATATTTATTCTTTTTTTTCAATCAACAATCTTATTTTTGTAAGCTAATTAACACAATCAGTTATTTTAACTTCAAGGGGTGAAAGTTAATATGAATAAAATACTCATTTTTCTAAGAAGCAGCATTGTACTGCTTGTCTTCGTATGCTCAAATAGAGCATATGGTCAACAAGATCAACTAAAACAAATTGATGATCTTCTGGTAAAAGCAGATAATTTCAATAAAAAATTTCAGGATATTAATGAACTGAAAACAGCTCGTGAGGCCTACATTTTGGCACAACAAAACAACGATGATCAAAGAAAAGCAAAAAGCTCCTACTTTATTGCCAGATCGCTTTTCAATCTTGGATTATTCAAAGAAAGTCTTTCTTATGTTGAAAAGGCTAGTTCTGAAAAATATCTTACAAAAGACCCAATTCAGAAGGCGTTATTCACAGAACTAAAGGCTTATCTTTATAAATCTTTAAAACTGTATTCTCATAGTAAGAGAGAATTTATCAATGTTTTTCACATGGTTGAAGACAATAAAAGTAATGATGCTTTTGAAATAAGATCCAGGACGTATGCAAACTTGGCAGAAACCGTAAGTAAAGATTCCGCGCTCATTTATTATCAGCTTCAGGAACAGGAATTAAAAAGTTTACCTGAGAAGAAATACTACTCTGCTTATTGTGAAAATTATACGTATCTAGGACGTGCCTATCTACAAAAAAACAATCTGGATTCTGCATTATACTATCTGGATAAAAGCTATCAGCTTAAACAAAAATATAAGGATCCCGTAGTTTATGAACAATATTCTGCTTTTGGTGATTATTATAAGCAAGAAAAGCAATATGAAAAAGCATTGGATTTTTACCTGAAGGCATATGAAAATATGCAGAAGTATATATCTAGCTCAGAGTATTTCAGGAATATTTATTCTGCTATTTCCTCTTTGTATTCCC
>CBFGVN010000669.1:0-1764 GCA_965651845.1 uncultured Chryseobacterium sp.
AAAACCGAGGTGGAACAGCCCTAAATCATTAAAAATAACTATGAAAGAAATAATTTTAAGGAATCTACTTGTACACCGACAAGGAGAGCTTCATATTGACGCTCTGACCTTCTATAGGACGTTCGAGAAAAGTTTGGCCGATATCCCCAAAACGCATTTCATCTTTTTTCGCTTTTTGGATGAGCTGCTGAACTGCTTTTATCCTTCCTTCGTATGTTCCTTTGTAGTACATTACGTATACCTGTGAAGCATTTATCGTTCTGAAACTAAAGTTATTATCCGTAACACCAAACTTTTTAGACAAAGGAATTCCAAGGTAGTATGACACCTCTTTATCCTTGTAGTTGTCGGCATCGGTGATGAGAGTCGTGAACCCGATTTCGTCTTCTCTTTTGCCAAGATCCATCGTTACATAATTGTAGACTTTATTATAATTCATCACAATATTTTTGTAAAGCGCATCTTTTTTGTTTGACGTACTGACATTAATTCCCAATAACAGTTTTGATTCTTCATTTTCCACCATCAGGCTGTCGTATTTAATCGCTGCCATCTGATTATCCTTTTCCACCTTATTGCTTAAAACATTTTTAAGATTTGCCATACTTTTATCAATATTTTCGGCAAAACGGTCTTCTGTCCAGAAATTTTCAACCCTTCTTAAAACAGATAATTTTGGAGTGTGGACAGTCCAGACAATTTTCGTTGATGTTGCAGAAGTTGCTTTAAATTGTACATCAACCACTGTCGGATTTTCGTTTTTTTCTTCAAAAAGCTGGTATCTTAATGTTTTATTTGGATTTTGGTAACGGATGAACATCTCTCCATCCGTATCATTTTTCGGGTCTACATAGCTTATGGAACTTCCTTGTCCTTCGTAAGGCGTATAATAATCAATATCAACAGATTGGGAACTGGTAAAGAAATTGTTCCAACGGGTGAAATTCTGTAGGTTACTGAACTGGTTAAAAACTTTTTCGACAGGATAATCGATTTCTTTTTCGATTTTAAAGTTTTTATTTTCATCCACAAAATAATACATGGAAGCAGCATATGCTCCCATCAGCAAAACAATAATTACCGCTATGATCTTAAAAAAACGCATCGCACAAATGTATTGAAAATAACAAGAGTGACCAATATGTTGGTCACTCTTGTTATATGTTTTTTATTGTTTAGTTAAAATATATTATTAGATAACAATTCTATGGAATCTGTCTACGCTTAGAAATAGTAAAACAATCTTTACCTATACAATTTTCATTTTATCAATAACTCATTGTCATTTTGTTTTACCTATATCCTATTAAATCTTCCATATTTAATTTAGCTGCTTTAATAATCAATTTTGTTGCTAACCAAAAACCCTTCTGAAATTCATCTTTCTGAGATTTTTTATTCAGTCCTGTAGCGTAATAGCTTTTTTTACTAAAATTATTATGTAAAGTAATGTCTGTTGATGAACTTTCTAATAAATTATTTTTTACGGCTATTGTATCAAATTTAATTTTTTGAATTGCATTGTATATTTTTTCAAATTTAATTTTTGAAATTCTTAAGTTATATTCTTTATCCTTATCTTTCTTTACTCTTACTCTTATTTTTTTATTATTCATTATTGGTTCAAAAACAATATCTACCGATTTAAAAAGAATAATTGAATTAGAATGATGAAATTCTATTTTAGAAATTTCTTGAGAATAAAACAGGGTATTTATAGAGAAAATAAATACAATTAGTAGTAGATTTTTCATAGCTTGTATT
>CBFGVN010000670.1:0-1763 GCA_965651845.1 uncultured Chryseobacterium sp.
CGGAATGAAAAAAAAGCAACAATTACTATCAATAATTGTTCACTGTCCCTTATTAAAACTTTTTGATCATTTATAAAGCTTTACGAAGAAAAGCACTGTGTAATGAAGCTTTTCACTGATGCGTAAAATTTAATTTTGAAAATTTACATTCAAAAATAGTAGTGCAAAAATAAGATCAAAGCCCTCTATTTTTATCATAAAACCTGTACGAAGAACACTACTCTGTGTACTAAAAATACTACAAGAGAGTATACCATTGAAAGATTCTGTGTTATATTTTGTTATCTGGATTTAAATAATTATTTTAAACGAAGAAATGAATATTAAGTAATTCATCTTTTTTCAACAAAACATAATACCTTAGAACTCAATTAAAAAAAACATATTATGGCTTATTTAGGAATTATTATTTTCATCGGATTGGTGACGCTTTTTGCATCCTTTTTTACGGTAAAGCAGGAAACGGCCGCCATTGTGGAGCGTTTAGGAAAGTTTCACTCCGTTCGTCATGCCGGGTTACAGCTGAAAATCCCTTATTTAGATAGAATTTCAAAAAGAATGAATCTTAGAATTCAGCAGTTGGATGTTATGATTGATACCAAAACACTGGATAATGTTTTCGTGAAAATGAAAATTTCCGTTCAGTTTCAGGTGATCAGGACTCAGGTTGGAGATGCTTATTACCGCCTTGAAAGTCCGCATGATCAGATCACATCTTATGTTTTTGATGTCGTAAGAGCGGAAGTTCCAAAATTGAAGCTGGATGATGTTTTCCTTAAAAAAGATGATATTGCAATTGCTGTAAAAGCTGAGCTTCAGGAAGCTATGCAAAGTTACGGATATGATATCATCAAAGCTCTGGTAACAGATATTGATCCGGATGAGCAGGTGAAACACGCTATGAACAGGATCAATGCGGCAGAAAGAGAAAAAACAGCCGCAGAATATGAATCTGAAGCGCAGAGAATCAGAATTGTAGCCGTTGCAAAGGCCGAAGCCGAATCTAAAAAACTGCAGGGACAGGGGATTGCAGACCAAAGAAGGGAAATTGCCAAAGGTCTTGAAGAATCTGTAAGAATGCTGAACAATGTAGATATCAATTCCCACGAAGCCTCTGCTTTGATCGTGGTAACACAACATTACGATACGCTGCACGCTGTAGGAGCTAATAACAGGAGCAACCTGGTTTTATTACCCAACTCACCGACAGCCGCCAGCGGAATGCTGAATGATCTCGTAACTGCGATGACCACAGCCAATACAGTCGGAGAAATGACCAAAGGAAAATATCCGCCGCCACCTAAAGAACACGAGCATTAATCAAATAAAAAAACTCCCAAATTCTGGGAGTTTTTTGTTTTATTTCTTAGTTTTTGAAACTTGTTTTACTAAGGTATATTTGATTGAAGATCCATCTGCAGGCGGATTTTCAATCTTTTCGGTTTTTACTTGTAAGACATATTCATAGCCCGGTTCGTAGGTGAAACCTTCAATATTGCTGTAGAAATTTGTCCAGTTTTCCGAAGGCTTTTCCTTTACCTGAAGACATTTCATGGGAGCTACTCCGGTGCAGTCTGCAGTTTGAGGTCCTACAATAAAAGTTTTTTCATTCCCGCTTGATGCATTTGCAGGGGCTTTACATTGGGTCAATGCAAATACTGCCAATACCGGAAATGCCATTTTTACAGTAGTTATAATAGTTTTCATAATGTTGATTTTAGCTTAACGACCAATTATTGTGCCGAAACCGGTTGTTGATAGTC
>CBFGVN010000671.1:0-1759 GCA_965651845.1 uncultured Chryseobacterium sp.
AGATCTTTTGATAAGATCATTACACAGCTTGTAGTAATAAAAAGCCGAATCTAATTGATGCTTATCAAAATATTGATTTCCTATATTACCGTAAACTCTTGTAAGAATAGATACAGAAGCACTATCTCTTTTATTCTTCAAAAGCCTTACTAAGCTTCTAAGCTCTTGGAAACTTTGAGATTTTAATGATAAAACATAAAAATTATATGATTTGATCTCTTTTAATTTTGCCTGAAGCAGAACGTCTTTTTGTGTATAATCCTGGTCAAAAGTTTTCTGGATAAAAGCCAGGCTCTGTTTTTGTAATTCTAGGCACGATAAAGCACGAGATATGATAAAGCTGCTTTCTGCAATTCTTTTTTCATCCCCGATCTTTTTAGACAAGGTATTCGCTTTTTTTGCAATCTGAAGTTCTTCAAGATCTTTGTATTCTATATGTTTTTTTTCGGACTCACTCAGTAATTGATCAATCTCTTTCCATTGATTTTCCTGGCCTGCCGCCATATTTGAGAATAAAATTATAACCAGTAAAATGCTGTTTTTAAAGAAAGTAAATGTTTTTTTCATCTTAACTTGCGCCCCTTAAAGTTATTATGACAGTATCTTACTAAGTTACAAAAATAAAATCGGAGATGCGAAATTAATGAATGTTATGGTTGAATTATTTGATTAATTAATAAAATTTATAGAAAAGTAAGTTTTATTGCGAATGTAGAAATGTAGAATTTAGGTATGTTAAGAAATTATAGGGCAGGCAATATAGGGATGAATACATTACCTGCAGCTATAAGTTCCTTCATTATGTGTTTTGTATTTTTTTAAATTTTCATCATTTGTGTTTTCGTCTGGAATTTTAGCCGGGAAAAAGACGTTTTCCCGACGTTGAATTCCATCCTTTCATTTTTACTTTGTTATTTACTTATGAAAAATTTCCATCATTTGTGTTTTTTGTTTTTGAAATGTATGCCGGGAATTTTTGAGGCATTTCCCGACATGAAATTTCTATTTTTCATCTGTATTTTTCTGGTACAAAGGGAAGCAATTTTCATGAAAACACAAAAAAAGTAGTATACTATTCGTATACTACTTTTATTTAACTTGTTGATAGTTAGATTTTTATTTTTATTCTAGTTTTTTCTTTCAGTTAAATTTCTTAACCAAATCGCCATATCTTGTTCACCAGATAAATTAAATTTCTTTCTAAGGTTTTGTTTTCTGTTTCGTACAGTGTTCACAGATTTAAATGTATAATCTGCAATATCCTTCACATTAAATCCTAAAAAAGTGTAAGCACAAAGACTAAGCTCTGAGGTTCGAAGACCCGGACTTTTTTCTAATAGTCTTTTCTGAAAATCAGGATAGACTTCCTGAAAACGGAAATAAAAAGAAGGGTCATTTTTTTTGGCAAGGTCGATTACTTCATTATAAGCATCATTTACTCGAAGCTGAAGTTCTTCGGTCTCAACAATCTTTTGAGAAATAATTTCTTCTTTTTCCTGAAGGGTGCTGTGAACTTCGGTAATGAGTGTTTCTTTATGTTTTAAGTTTTTTCTTAAAATACGATAAACAAAAATAAAAATTAATATTAAAGTCAGAATTCCGCCAAAAATCCAGATGTATTTTGTAGCTTCAGATTTTTTTAATTCTTTTTCCTGGTCATTTAAAATAATGTTCAATGCATGTTCCATATTCCGGTTTTGCTCAGTAAGTATTTTAAGATCAGTTTTTTTCTTTAGATCCTCATATTCTTTGCATTTTT
>CBFGVN010000672.1:0-1758 GCA_965651845.1 uncultured Chryseobacterium sp.
AGAAATGACCAATCCTGTGATGAAAACCTACGATGGCCTGAAGGATTTGCTTCATCAGCTTTATCTGAATAAACAATATTATTTTTCGTTTTATGTTGCTTTTGCACCTTTTTTGGTGTGTGAATTAATTATTGTCCTGGAATTTATTCCGTATCCGAAACCTCCGTCAAATTTGAAGATTGCAAGTATTATTATCGGAGCATTAGTGGTGACCATGATTTCCTTATTTTTTCTGGGAAAGTTTTGGTTTCAAAAGTTTTACGGAAAATATATCCAGCAAATAGAAGGTCTTTTAATAGAATTGAAGAAATAGGTTTCGGCGGGCTGAAAGCCCGCCGAAACCGTCACATTATTTATGTAAATTTTTCTCCCTTTCAATTTCACTCAACACCCAATTCATTTGCGGATCATTTTTATCAATAACATCCTGCAGTGTTTCGGTGACAGTCACATTAGGAACAACACCTTTTTTAGTATTGGTGAAAGTAATATTGGGCTGTACCAGAAGCAATCCGATAGGTAAATCGATTTTGGAATTGGGTAATGTCTGGAACGAATAAAATCCGGCCACCGTTCCGTCATTGGCACCTCCCGTTTCTTCACCTACAAGTACCACCCTTTTATCATTTTTAAGTTTTGATGTAATTATTGATGAGGCCGAAAAGCTTCCTCCATTAATTAAAACGAAAACTTTTCCGTTAAAAAAATCTTTATTGGGTTTTGCAATTTTATCAGCTTTCATTTTATAATACACTTTTCCGTCTTTCTTATACGTGCTGAAAGTTTGTGCAAAAAAGAATGTA
Source organism: uncultured Chryseobacterium sp. (assembly GCA_965651845.1). GTDB lineage: Bacteria > Bacteroidota > Bacteroidia > Flavobacteriales > Weeksellaceae > Chryseobacterium. Next base: position 804 of record CBFGVN010000672.1, read on the forward strand.
GGATAAGTAAGACCTTTGTAAGCATATTGTAAGAAATTACTTTTTCGGAAATAGCTGGTTTTCAATGGAGAAATTTTCGAAGTAACCTGAGAAGGTTTTATCAAAACATACGGAGTGGAAGTGAGATAAGAATACAAATTATTAATCTCATCCAGAGAACCACCGTAATTATTTCTTACATCTATAATAAGGTAAGAGGACTTTGCATTTTTAATCTTTTCAAAAGTTTCTTTATAAAATTTTTCAGAATAGTCTCTTGAGAAGCTTTTCACTTTTATATAGGCAATTGAGTTGTCTTTATCTAAAAATTTAAAATTTCGGTTATAAGAATTATTAAAAGCTACATAATCGTTAATTTTTTTCTCCGCAGTTCGCTTTTTCTGTTCCTTATCATTTTTAAGGTCATTTTCAGATTTTGATTCCCTTTTTAAATAATAAACTTTTCGCTCTCCATTGTAGAGTGTTTCAATTTTTGCGTGATCTGTAAAACCGTTTTCTGCCACATAAAAATAAAAAAACCAATCCTTAAGGAAATAAGGCTGAAAAGTCGTATTAAAGCCGTCACTGCTTACAAGCTGTCTGTATTTTTTCAGATATTCGGAAACAGGCATGTCGTTGATTGCCAGAATTTCTGTTCCAGGTTTTATATTTTCAATAGAATCCTTGTTTTCAACAATAAAAAGATGATCGTCTTTCACATAATATTCGAAACGGCTGAACATCCCTTTCTTATGTTCAAATTGCTTGATTTCTTTTTTGCTAAATTTCTTTCTTGGAATTCTTAAAGAAAGATGCCCTTCACGAATATCCGCAATTACGGGCTGCAATTTAAAATAAAACTGAAGTGGAGTAAGAGGCTCGGTAATGGTCTTTTTAATACTGTCAAATTTATGATCCAGATCCTTTTGGGAAATGTACCAATAGAGCTGCGGATGCATTTCTTTCAGCTTGGAAT
>CBFGVN010000673.1:0-1749 GCA_965651845.1 uncultured Chryseobacterium sp.
GATTTTAGTGATGCCATCTACGGAAAAGAGGTAAAAAACAGATATGTTACCCAAAACAGACTTCGAAAAATGCTTCGTTATGAAGTTGCGTTGATCGAGGAAAGAATCTCCAGAGAAAATAACCCCAACAGAAAGTTTTTTTCTTACGCCAATACAGTAACTACCATCAATTTTGATAAGACGGTGAGAGGCCACGGCTGGGTGGGAATTCGTTTTCAGGTGAAAGAGAATGAGGACTATAATGAAATTGTAATCCATGTAAAATTCAAAGAAAATGATGCTACTTTGCAGCAGGAAACTTTGGGAAATCTTGGAGTAAATCTTATTTTCGGAGCGTTTCATTATTATGATAATCCTAGAAATTTAATAGAATCTTTATACGACGATGTAGCGAAAGACAACCTTGAAATTGATATGATCGATTTTAGCGGACCGGCTTTTGCATATGTCGATAACAGGTTGATGTCTTTGCAGCTAGTGAAAAACGGGATGACGGATGCCGTGATTTTCAACTCCGAAGGAAACAATATGCTTCCGGCAGATATTTTATACAAGAAAAATATTTTCGCTGTGAGAGGAAGCTTCAGGCCTGTAACGAAAGTAAATATTGATATGCTTCGAAACGGTTTGGAAATGTTCCTGAAAGATGCGATCTGTACGCCGGATGAAACGGAAGTCTTAATTGAAATTACCATTTCAAACCTGCGCGCTGATGGTGATATTGATGAGAGGGATTTTCTTGACAGGGTAGATATTCTTGGAAAACTGGGCTATACCGTTATTATTTCAAACTACTCGGAGTATTATCGTCTGATCGACTATTTTGCGTCCTACACAGGCGGAAATATTGGTGTTGCAATGGGAGTAAATAACCTATTGATGGTATTTGAAGAGAAATATTATAAAAATTTATCGGGGGGAATTCTGGAAGCTTTCGGTAAATTCTTCAGAAACGGAATGAGAGTGTATCTGTATCCTTATAAAGATCCTGAAACTCACGAACTGCTGGATTCTACAACATTAAAAGTAGAAGAAAATCTAAAAGAATTATATAAATATTTCAAACTTAACGATCGTATTGTAGACATTAAAAGCTATAATCCGGAATTTTTGGAAATTTATTCAAGAGATATTTTGAAAAAAATAGCGTGCAACATCAAAGGCTGGGAAATTCAGGTTCCGGAAGGGGTATCGGAAATGATCAAAGAACGCGGAATGTTTGGTTATAAAGAGGAATTTTCCTTAAAACAATTTTCTTAAAAACAGAAATAAAAATGTCAGAACTAAAAAAAAGGCTTTCTTCTATTCTTGAAAGTCCTAAACATAATACGGAGGAAAAACTTGAAAAAGTTTGTCACCTTTTGGATCAGGAAATATCCTATTTCAACTGGACGGGTTTCTATTTTAAAAATGGTGATAAAGCTGAGTTGAAGCTGGGCCCTTACGTTGGAGCTCCTACAGATCATACGATTATCCCTTACGGAAAAGGAATCTGCGGTCAGGTTGCCATATCCAATGAAACTTTTGTTGTTCCGGATGTTCATCAGGAAAGCAATTATTTAAGCTGTTCTATCGATACGAAGGCGGAAATTGTAGTTCCGATTTTCAAGGACGGCAAAAATGTCGGTCAGATCGATATCGATTCTCACACAATTGATCCTTTTACAAAAGAGGACAGAGAATTATTAGAGTGGCTTTGTAACGAAGTTTCAAAAATTTTATAATTAAAAATTTCTTTTAAAATATTTT
>CBFGVN010000674.1:0-1744 GCA_965651845.1 uncultured Chryseobacterium sp.
AAACCGTTATTCTGCTTACTGTCTGAAGCTTGTAGCTTACCTGTTTGAATGGAACTTCCTGAGATGAGGTACTGCCCGTCAAGGGTGGTCGTAACTTGACTTAAAAAATCCTGAGTAGAAGATTTTATATCACGTTGCCAAACTACTTCCTGAGAATACAGGACTGAAGCCGTGCATAATAGTAATGCACTAAAGTAAAGTCTTTTCATACTTAGTGTTTGAATATTAAATTAAATTGTAAAATTTCATAAAAGACACTTTAAATCATATTAAGATGATTTTAAAGCTTTAGTTATTAGTTTGATTGGCATAATAGAAAATGCTCTTATAGAGTAAATTAAGGTTATTATTCATCACATCTTTGTGTTTTAATTTGATACCGCAAATTTAAAATATTTTAAATTCACTGCAAAATGATTTTTTGTATTTTCTTTCATAATCTATTGGTTTTTAATTATAATGCAAATGTAATCCTCTAAAGCGACAGAACCTGTCGTGTTTAATTTTATTATCATTTATTTTATATTAAGTTCATATATAGGATGCTAAAATTGGTTTTTGGGTTGGAAAAAATTTTAAAAATATTTTTCATTGCTTACAAAAATACAAAATTGTAGTAATATAAGATTACATAATTGCAGTATTTTATATTTCACTTTGCAATAGTGAAAGAAATTGATGAAAATACTATTGCTGCATTAAAAACAAAGATTCCTGTGGAAGTAGGCAGACAGATCAGAAAGTTTCGTGAAAAAAAGAAGCTTTCCCAGACTCAGTTAGCTGAACTTATAGGAAAAGATAGGCAATATTTGTATAAAATAGAAACAGGAAAAGTAAGTTCCAGTATTTTCACTCTTGCCGTTATAGCCCTTGCATTGGAAATTTCACTATCTGAACTTCTGCGTGAAGTAAAATATTGAATCCGGTTTATACAGTAAAGTAAAAAACTACAGATAAAGCATTATTCTTTTGTACTTTTATATTTTGATTTTTAACCAAAATACAATATTCGTTTGTAACTTTCTTTGTACAAACAGGGAGATAAAAATCTACAAGATATTCTCTTTGAATACTCCAAACTTTATTACTTTTGATCATAGCTTTAAATGTTGTATGATATTATTCTACATATTACTATTTTTTTATTGTGCCATACTTATAATATCAGAGAGACACATAAAAAGTTAAAGATCTTTCATATTCGAAATGCCTAAAAATAAATATTTAGGTTTTTGATGGTATCATGGTTAGTGAGAAACTTGCTGTAGTAGGCAAGTTTCTTTTTTATTTTAGGATTCTTATTTTTGTTTTAATCACAAATAACAATTATATAAGCAAAAGAAATATTTCGACTTATGAAGTTACCTACAGAATTAGGGGATCAATATGTAAACACAGTTCTTTCTAACCTATCCTTAAAAAATCTTCCAGGTGAAGAGTGGAAGCTGATTGAAGGTTTTGAAAATTATGCTATTTCTAATTACGGCCGGGTAAAAAGCCTGGAACGAAGTATTGTAAATTCTTATGGAGGAGAGCATAGACTCATGGACAGAATTATGAAACTACAAGCTTGTAGATATTTTAATAAATATTTAAAGGCTCATTTTTTTAGTGTGAGATGTAACCTTTGTAGTGAAGGAAGGTCATATGGAAAATCAGTAGCCCGTTTGGTATATTATCATTTTGTTGAAAAATTTAATATGGATGATCATTCATTTCTTATATCTTTTAAAGATGATAATCG
>CBFGVN010000675.1:0-1738 GCA_965651845.1 uncultured Chryseobacterium sp.
GATATGCTCATGGCAAGTCATTTTTCAGGATATTTTGCGGCGATTCTTATATTTTACGTAGTTTTGTCATTGTTTTTTGGAGCGTTTTTCAGAACGAAAACGATGTACCAGGAAACAGAAAATCAAGAATAATTTTATTAAAATTAAATGAATTTATCTATAGTTATTCCGTTATTGAACGAAGAAGCTTCTTTGGAAGAGCTTTTTTCAAGGATTGATAGTGTTTGCAGATCAAACAATTTATCCTATGAAATCTGGTTTGTAGATGACGGAAGTACAGATTTGTCGTGGAGTATTATTGAGAATTTGAAGATTCAGAATCCTCAGATCCACGGCATCAAATTTTCCAAAAATTACGGAAAATCTCAGGCGCTTCACGCCGCTTTTGAAAGAACCAACGGAGATGTAATCATTACAATGGATGCTGATTTACAGGATTTTCCGGAGGAAATTCCGGAATTGTATTCAATGGTTATTAATGAAAATTATGACATCGTTTCCGGCTGGAAAAAGAAGCGTTTTGATAATGTAATGACGAAAAATGTGCCGTCGAAATTATTCAATGCCGCGGCAAGAAAGGTTTCAGGAGTTTATCTTCACGATTTCAATTGTGGATTGAAAGCTTATAAAAAGCAGGTTGTAAAAACGATTGATGTATATGGAGATATGCACCGTTACATTCCGGTTTTGGCTGCTAATGCGGGTTTCAGAAGAATTACGGAAAAAGAAGTCCAGCATCAGGCGAGGCCTTACGGAACTTCGAAATTCGGTACCGAAAGATTTATCAGAGGCTTTTTGGATCTTGTAACGCTTTGGTTTGTAAGTCGTTTCGGGGGAAGACCGATGCATTTTTTTGGTGCGGTAGGAACTCTAATGTTTATTTTTGGTTTTCTTTCTGCACTTTGGCTGGGAATTTCAAAATTAATAGACGTTTCCAGAGGGATTTATGGGCATCTGATTACCAATAATCCCTGGTTTTATATAGCTTTAACCATGATGATTATGGGAACTTTGCTTTTTGTAGCGGGATTTTTAGGAGAGATGATCATCAGAACGAACAGAGAACATAAGAATTACAATATCGACGAAGTGATTTAGAGTAAAAAATGAATAAAAAACGTTGTTTGAACTGCGGTCATTCAATCTCCGATGAGTTTTGTCCTCATTGCGGACAGAAATCCGACACAGCAAGAATAACTCCATATTCACTCGTCAAAAACGATATTCTGGGATCAATCTGGCACATGGAAGCCAAATTTTTCCAGACATTAAAAAATATTTTATTCAGGCCCGGAAAAACGGCGATGGATTATATTTCAGGAAAAAGAATCAGATACAACAATTTTATTTCGTTGCTGCTGATTCTTTTTGGTTTTAATGTGATAGGGCTGCATCTTTATGAAAAATTTGCCCCTCAGGAAACATTGGCAAATGATTCTGAGATCAAAGATTTTTTTTCAAAATATTCCAAAACCATTTTATTTGTAATCATTCCGATGCTTGCCATCAACGCATATTTTCTTTTTAAAAGAATAAAATTGAATATTGCCGAGCATTTTATCATAGGAACTGTTAGTCTTTTAGGAATTTTAATCATATTTTTGTTGGATGATATAGAAAGTTTGATAGGTTTATGGAAACCTGTTTCAGGCATTTTCAATTTTATCGACAAAATTATATTCGGTCTTTTTATTCTTTTCCCGGCAATTACTTATTGGAATGCTTTTAAAAATTCATA
>CBFGVN010000676.1:0-1734 GCA_965651845.1 uncultured Chryseobacterium sp.
CCAATATGCTTAATTCCGGTTTCCAAAGAACGGATCGCTTTTTGTAAAGATTCTTCGAAATTTCTTCCGATTGCCATTACTTCACCCGTTGCCTTCATCTGGGTTGATAATCTTCTGTCCGCCGTTTCGAACTTATCGAATGGGAATCTTGGGAATTTGGTTACCACATAATCCAAAGCCGGTTCGAAGCAAGCGTAAGTCTTTCCTGTAACCGGATTCATGATTTCATCAAGCGTTAATCCCACAGCGATTTTTGCGGCAATTTTAGCAATCGGATAACCTGTTGCTTTTGACGCTAAGGCTGATGAACGGGAAACTCTCGGATTTACCTCGATGATATAATAGTTGAATGAATGCGGGTCTAACGCCAACTGTACGTTACATCCCCCTTCGATTCCTAATGCTCTGATGATTTTTAGCGAAGCGTTTCTCAACAATTGATACTCTCTGTCTGAAAGTGTCTGAGAAGGCGCCACAACGATTGAGTCACCTGTGTGAACTCCTACCGGATCTATATTTTCCATGTTACAAACCACAATCGCATTGTCGTTTGCATCACGCATTACTTCGTATTCAATTTCTTTGAAACCTGCGATTGATTTTTCAATCAAACACTGAGTTACCGGACTGTGTTTTAATCCTAATTCAGCGATTTCTTTTAATTCAACCTCGTTGGAAGCAATACCACCTCCTGTTCCTCCCATCGTGAAGGCAGGACGAACAATGACAGGATATCCGATGTCATCAGCGAAATTTAATGCTCCTTCTACTGTGTTTACGATATCAGATTCCGGAACCGGCTCGTTCAATTCTCTCATTAATTCACGGAACAAATCTCTGTCTTCCGCTCTGTTGATTGCTGAAAGTTTTGTTCCCAACACCTCAACTTTACATTCTTCAAGAATTCCTGATTTTTCCAATTCTACCGCCATATTCAATCCAGTCTGACCTCCCAAAGTTGGTAAAAGCGCATCCGGACGCTCTTTTCTGATGATATGACTTACAAACTGAAGTGAAATCGGCTCGATATATACTTTATCCGCGATTTCAACATCCGTCATAATCGTTGCAGGGTTTGAATTAATCAAAATTACCTTGTAGCCTTCTTCCTTCAAAGACAGACAAGCCTGCGTTCCTGCGTAATCAAATTCCGCCGCCTGACCAATGATAATAGGTCCTGAACCGATTACTAAAATTGTTTTTATGTCGTTTCTTTTCATTTTTTTCTTTTTTATTTTCCATGGATTTTATCCGTGGCTATTGTTATTGAACCATTTCATGGTTCTTTTCTTTTTGACAGCCACGGAGTGGCTGAATCTTAATAGCCGTAGGTGAAACCTATGGATTGGATCATTAATCGCATTCCGACAACCCATGAAATGGGTTGAATATTATTTACCACAGATATTTTTCGTCAAATTCAACTCCATGAGATTCCAGCAAATTTTTATATTCAACCTCAAAAGATTCATTCTCATGATGTTCCTTTTGATTTTTAATATAATTGATAATCATATCTTTTTCTCCTTCTGAATATGTGAATGCACCGTAACCACTTTGCCATTCTTCAAAATCAGGGAAAAGTCCGCTTTGCTTTATCCACAAGTTGCTTGAAACCTTTATATCTTTTACAAAACTGCTTAAAGAAACTGATGGATGCAGATCTGTAAATAAATGAATATGATCTGGCATTCCATTAATCCTATAAAGTTTGCATTTCTTATTTTTTACAAT
>CBFGVN010000677.1:0-1734 GCA_965651845.1 uncultured Chryseobacterium sp.
CAAGACGTGTTGGGAAAACAGGGCGTTTGTCTGCAGACCATTGGCGAATTGAAAATATATGTAAAAGACCTTGAAGATGGTGGAAAAGCGGTGGCTTTTGCCAATTTCGGAAGAGAAAAAGTGAATATGCCTTACAAAGATTTCAACCAGCTCGGGATTTCCGGTCGTCAAACTGTAAGAGATCTGTGGAGACAGAAGGATATTGCGAAAATCAATGCATCAAATCAAGCGTTATCATTGGATATTCCGGCACATGGAGTGGCGTATTATAAACTAAGTTCAGGCCAATAAAATAAGATTATTTATTCAGAGAAATAAAAAAATAAATGAATATCATTAAAAATCATATCAGCATCAATATATTCTCAAAAGCAATTTTGTTGGTTGTTTTGTTGTATTCTTTTATGGTGGTTTCAGCTCGGAATTTAACGGTTAAATCGCCCAACGGAAAGATTTCAGTTTATGTTTTTAATGAAAATAATTCCGATAACGGAAAATGGTCATTAAAGGTGAATTATTTTAATGATGGTAAAATTACAGAAGCTATTTCATCAATAGATTTGGGATTGATTCTTTCTGATGGTATTTCTTTTACGGATATGAAATTTCTAAAATCTTCAAAACCGTTTTTAATAAAAGAAAATTACACAATGCCTCATGGGAAATCTTCTCAACGACATAATATGAGAAATGAAGTTGTCTTCACTTTCGAAAACAAAGAAAGGAAAAAAATGGATGTGATTATCCGCGTGTATAACGACGGCATTGCTTTCAGATATTCATTATCCGGAAAAGGAAATTATGTTGTGCAGAATGAATTAACATCTTATACCATTGATACAGAAACTACTCGCTGGACAGAAAAATGGAATCCTGCGAATGAAGGTTTATACGCTTCTATGTCTGGAGATAAAGTACAGCAGGAAGAATGGTGTTATCCGGCATTGTTTCAGACAAAAGATAATAATTGCTGGTTTTTGTTGCACGAATCTGCTGTTGATGGCAGTTATTGTGGATCTAAACTGAGCAATAAAGAGGATAAAAATAAATATAAAATCACCTTTCCCGACCCAAAAGACGGACGCGGAAAAGGAGAATCATTGCCTAAAATTTCATTGCCCTGGAAATCGCCTTGGAGAGTGATTATCGTTGGAAATCTGGATGATATCGTAGCCTCAACTTTGGTGGATGATGTTGCACAGCCTTCAGTTATTAAAAATACCAATTGGATAAAACCGGGCGCTGTTTCCTGGAATTATTGGTCAGATAACCACGGAACGAGAGATTTTAAAACCGTTTGCGAATTTGCCGATTTGGCGGTTGCGATGGATTGGCCATATACATTACTGGATTGGGAATGGGACTCCATGGGAAATGGCGGAAATTTGGAAGATGCTTTAAAATACATTCATTCCAAAGGGATAAAACCTTTGATGTGGTACAATTCAGGCGGCGACCATACCTGGGTTGCTTCTACGCCGAAAGATAGAATGCTGACTCACCAAAACAGAATCGAAGAATTTACTAAACTAAAAAAACTAGGCGTTGCCGGGGTAAAAGTAGATTTTTTTGAAAGCGAGAAGCAAAATATGATTCAATATTATCTTGATATTTTGGAAGATGCGGCTCAGTTTGAAATGCTGGTTTATTTTCACGGATGCATTGTTCCGCGTGGCTGGGCAAGAACATACCCCAATCTAATGACTTACGAAGCCGTTCGTGGAGCGGAATGGT
>CBFGVN010000678.1:0-1729 GCA_965651845.1 uncultured Chryseobacterium sp.
AAAGCTTTAATTTCTTTTGCTGTTTTGTCTGTAAGCCCTTGGAACATATAGGTAAATCCGCCTTTATCATTCTGCATTTCTCTTACAGGCAAGAATCCGTAAATATTATATAAACTCGGAATATCAAGCTGAGCCCCTGTATTTACCGTATAAGCGTGTTGAACTTCCTGATCTCCCAAAACCGTTTCAGGTTTCCCATTTACAAAAAGCCTTCCGGCTCTCATTTCGAAAGTATCACCGGCAACAGCCACACATCTTTTTACGTAAGGATCTTTTCTGTCGATCGCGGTATGTACAGAATCCTGAGGATAATTGAAAACAACTACATCATGTTTCTGAGGTTTGTTGAATTGCAAAATTCTTTCATAAGGCAATTTTACTCCATCAACATAAGATTTCGGGTCATCTTTCGGATTTCCTTTTTCTCCGGAATCAAAAATAGTTCCCTGTAGAAAAGGTATTGCTAAAGGACGCATCGGAAGTCTGTATCCGTAGCTCCATTTGTTTACGAAAAGGAAATCACCCACCAATAACGTTCTTTCCATAGATCCTGTAGGAATCCCGAAAGGCTGCGTTACAAAAACGTGGATAATTGTCGCGAAAACTACCGCAAAAGTCACTGATCCCAAGAAAGAATCTTTCTTCTTTGCATTTTTCTCTTCATCGGTCAGGAACAATTCATTTTCATCTTCCAACTCAACATCTTTTCCATAATTCACTGTTGCCATGTAAATAAAAGGAAGAATAACCGTAAAAAGCTGGTCTTTGAAAAGACTTTTCCCGAATTTTTTCATTAAATATAAATGAAAAACAGACATCATAATCGGTCCCACAATCGGCAGATATGATAAAATTGCCCACCATTTCGGATGTTTCGTTTCTTTTAAAATAATGAAATAATTGTAGAAAGGTATAAAAGCAAAAAGCGGACTATACCCCAGTTTCTTGAACAGCTTCCATGTAGAAATCCCCATTAATACTGATAAAATGAGAACATAAACTGTATAAGTTAAAAAATAATTCATAAATTTTTGTGCCTAATCTATAATATAATTGATGAATGATAAGCGATAAATGCTCACAAATTCACTATTGCCGATTCACCATTCACTCTTATTAGTTTGCAATGTAGGAATTTTGTTACAAATTAAAGTCCCAAAACGTCTTTCATTGCGAAATTTCCTTTTTTATCCTTGATCCATTCTGCAGCTACGACAGCCCCCAGTGCAAAACCATTTCTGTTGAAAGCCGTATGCTTAATTTCAATTTCATCCACTTCACTTCTGTAGAAAACACTATGCGTTCCCGGAACTTCATCTTCACGGATTGCAAAGATACCCAATTGGTTACCTTGAGTTTCTTCTAATTTCCAAGCGTCAAATTTCGGATTGTGTTTAAAGATCCCCTCTGCAATGGAAATTGCCGTTCCACTCGGAGCATCTTTTTTATGGATATGATGAATTTCTTCCAGCTGACAAGAATATCCGTCCACATTTTTCATTAAATCGGCTAATTTTTCGTTTAAAGCAAAAAATAAATTAACGCCTAAACTAAAGTTTGAACCATATAAGAATGCTGTTCCATTTTCAACAGCTAATTTTTCAATTTCAGGTTTCTTTTCCAGCCATCCTGTTGTTCCGCAGATTACGGGAATTTTATTTTCAAGACAGGCTTTGATGTTGTCAAAAGCTACTTCCGGCAAGGAAAATTCGATAACAACATCCGGATT
>CBFGVN010000679.1:0-1728 GCA_965651845.1 uncultured Chryseobacterium sp.
GGAACCGATTTCATTTCCGGGTCAAAAGTTGTATCCTGAAGCTGTACAAAAAGTTTTTTGTGATGAGAAAGCAAGTATTGGTAATCTTCTTTGATTTCTGAAAAATCATATTTTCCTTCCTCCGGCTCCAGATGATCCCATGAATACATGATCTGTGCCCCTTCAAACCGGGGATTTTTCAAGAAAGGATGATTTTTGATGGCGTCTCTGTCTCTGGAAAAATATACGAAATTTTTAATATTATTTTTTTTAACAGGACAGGCTGCATTTTCGTATTTTTTATAAGCATTAAGATATCTATCGGCGGATTTTACCGTTTGTGCAAAGACTTTAAAAGAAATAGATACAATTAAAATAAGACACAATAGATATTTAAAAAGTTTTATCATTTGTATAATTAGAGATTGGTTCTAGAAAAGATATACAATCTTCTTTCCAATTCTAAAATTTTAACCAAACTTAACTTGATTTAAGATTTTTTAAATTCATTAAAACTGAAAAATCCTCCACTTCAAAGCAGAGAATTATTTATTATATTAAATGATTTGAAACTATCTTCTTTGCTTACTGAATGAAGCCATCAGATAAAACAAAAAGGGTAAAATAAATACAGAACCGAGCATTAAAGCCCATCCCAATGCAGAAATGGTTTTGGGAGCAGCAACATGTTCCAGTAAAGAAAGGTGCTGTCCGTCTGCAAATAAAATAATATTCGGGTTATGCTGGTATGTCGCCGCCACAAGGATCATGATAACCTGGAATCCTGCAAGAGCTCTTACCGGAAGCAGTTTTCGAGTCTGCATAGCCCGTAAAATCAATCCTAAACAAATGGTTGCAAAAACAGTCGCCATAATTCCCAAAGGCTTCGAGAAAACCCACATTAATAAAGGAATATCAGAAAAATGAGCTGTCAGAAAAACCAGAATTCCGGTAATGACAACGAAAATCATGGTTTGTTTGGATTTTTTTATCATTAAATTTAATTCCAATCGGTCTGTCGTTTCCCTTAAAGCAAATATGGAAGCCAGATAAGCGCAGATGGAAATGGTGAACAAACCTACAGCTATTCCGAACCAATTCAGCCAGCTGAAAATATATAAGTCTAAAAAGCTCTTCGCATTAGGATCTATCGAATGGGAAACTGTCGCAGCAGCAATTAATCCTAAGAAAAAAGGGGTCAATAAGCTCGAAAAATAAAATATCTGGGTATAAACCGTCTGCCAATCATCCTTTACAGCGTCATAATGCCTGAAAGTGAAAGCGGTTCCTCTTGCAATAATTCCCACAAGCATCAAAACCAAAGGAATATGAAGATAAGTGGACAGCGTGGTATAAATCTCAGGAAACCCGACAAAAAGAATTACGATCGCAATGATGAGCCACATATGATTGGCTTCCCAAACAGGCGCAATAGATTCATACATAATGGCTTTTGTTTTGGAACGGTTTTTCTCCTTAGTGAAAAGCTCCACGATTCCCGCTCCGAAATCCGCACCTCCTATTTTCACATACAGACAGATAGACAACCAGAGAAAACCTATAACTACGTAAATCATGACTTCTTATTTTTAGTATTAAACTGAGGATCGGTAGGATCATATAATTTAGGAACCATGCTTATCTGTCTTGTTAAAAGGAAAATAATAACAAGCGATAACGACACAAAAATAGCAGTGAAAAAGTAAAAAGAATACTGTATGTAATGCACAAAACGGACATGTTTGGCAA
>CBFGVN010000680.1:0-1721 GCA_965651845.1 uncultured Chryseobacterium sp.
ACCTATCCCACCCTCGACGGCGCAAAGCCATACTGTTTTTTAAAAGCATAAGAAAAATGCGATAAATCTTCAAAACCAACTTCCATGAAAACATCCGACGGCTTTTTATTTTTTTCAGATAAATGATAAAATGCGAGTTCCAGACGTTTTTGGGTCAGCCACCGGTGAGGTGTGGTCTGAAAAATTTTCCTGAAATCACGATTAAAAGTGGATAAACTTCGTCCCGTTAAGTACCCGAATCTTTCCAGCGGCATATTAAACATGTAATTTTTTTCCATAAAATTCACCAGATCAATCTTTCCCGGTTCTTCAAAATCAGCAAGAACTGAGTCTATCTCGGGATCAATTTCTCTTAAAATACTGATCGCTTCTATGATTTTTAACGAAGCAATATGTTCCGGAAAAGAATCCTTCATATCAAAGTAAGGAACGAGTGAAGCCAGACAGCTTTCCAAAAGCGGATGTTTTTCAAAACGATAAATTTTGGCTTCTTCACGAATATTTTTCTCCTTAATTTCTAATGTTGTATAAAAATCTTTTAATCTTTCTTTCGTTAAATGCATCACCACAGCTTTGTGCGGGAGCCCGTCTTTAGGGTAATTAATAATAGTTGCCAGATGATTTCTGGGAATCAGGAAAATATCTCCTGCTTTAAAAAGGTAGGATTTATCAGCCTGAATAATTTTCGTTTCGCCCGAAATAAACCAAACCAACATATGAAATTCAAAAACCGTTTCCGTCTTGAAAAGTTTATCATCATAGGTGGAAAGTTTAATGTCCGGTGTGATATATTTGATATGAAAATCCATTTTTCTTTAATTTTCAAGGATAAATTTAGTTTAATTTTTTGGATGGAAGCTGGAGGCTAGGAGTTATGATAAAATTCGATTTTAGGTTCTCAATAACTTCCATCCTCCAGCTTCAGGCTTCCAGCTAAATTACATAATGTCAAACTTCAACCCGATCATTTCTTCACTCATTTTCCAAAGTCGCTCGGCATTGTCAAGGTCAATAGAATAAGGCTGAACTCCCCTTATCGTCGATGGTTCGTCGTATCTGTGCTCGATCTGTCCGTTGTCAATCTCTGCAATATCACAGTTTTCGCAATAAACACCGCCAATATTTTCAAGAAGCGGACTTGTAGCACACCAAACCGTTGTGGCAGCTCCTTGTGGAATGGTTTTTAATTTGGCTTCAACTTCAGGTTTTATTTTCCCGTTTTCGTCGTGGGTTCCCATTTGGATGTACAGATCTATCGGTTCTTCCCGTCCCAGATCAGTTCCGTACACAGAGCCGGGGTGAAGGGAATAGGCTCTGACATTGAATTTTTTCGCTTTTTCATCCAATGCAGCGGCAAATAAATTACTCGCCGTTTTAGACTGGCCGTATCCTGCTAACGTATGATATTCTCTGTTCTCAAAATTAGGATCTTCAAAATCAAATGGCGACATCTGATGTCCGTAAGAGGAAACATTGATTACCCTTGCTCCATCAGCTTTTTTCAAAGCTTCCCAAAGTTTTGCAGTGAGATGGAATTGTCCCAAATAATTGGTCGCCAACTGCGATTCAATTCCGCGGCTGTCTCTTCTCAAAGGAACCCACATGATTCCTGCATTGTTGATCAATAGGTCTAATTTTCGCTCCGAAGAAATGAATTTTTCTGCAAATAAATCGATAGATTGCGGATTGATTAAGTCTAATTTTTCAATTTCTACATTTTC
>CBFGVN010000681.1:0-1719 GCA_965651845.1 uncultured Chryseobacterium sp.
ACGCAAAGACGCAAAGTTTTTTTTTAAAAATAATTGCTGTTTTTAAGGCGCAAAGCACTTCGACAGGCTCAGTGTGACATCTCTAATACTAACTTGTTATAATGAGCTTGTCAAAGCATCTACGTGGTAGAATATCAGCAAATTATACCATGCTAGAATTTTATCAAAGATAAAATCCTTGCGTCTTAAAAACAGCAATTATTTTAAAAAAAAACTTTGCGTCTTTGCGATTTTCCAACAAAAACAAAAAACAAAATAATCTAACAAAATAAAATGCTGAAAATCATTCAACACAAAATATTGCTCGTAGCTTGCGGAACAGTCATTTCCGTTTCAATTCAGGCACAGCAAAATTTAAAATTAATTTACAACAAACCTGCAGAAAACTGGAACGAAGCCTTACCCATAGGAAACGGGAAATTGGGAGCCATGGTTTTTGGTGGTGCTGTTCAGGAGCATCTTCAGCTTAATGTAGAAACAATCTGGGCAGGAGAACCTGGAAATAATGTTCCGAAAAATACATTCGACAGCATCCAAAAAATTAGAAAGTTGCTGAACGAAAATCAGTTTCAGGAAGCTCAAAATGTATCCGACAGAACCTATCCGAGACAGGCACCAAAAGGACTGAATTACGGAATGCCTTATCAGACCATGGGGGATTTGTTTCTGGATTTTAAAGGACACGAATATTTTAAAAATTACAACCGGATTTTAGATATTGAAAAAGCAATCAGTACAGTTTCTTATGAGGTTGATGATGTGACTTTCAAACGTGAAATTTTCTCATCTTTTGCCGATAATGTGATTATCATTAAGCTATCTTCCAGCAAAAAAGGAAGCCTGAATTTTTCCATTAAAGCTTCTACTCCACACCTGAAGAAATTAATTTTTACAGAGAAAAATCAATTGGTGATTAATGGAACGAGCAGTTCGGCTAATAATAAAATCGGGAAAATTAATTTTAAAACCGTTGCTTTTCCTGTTGTAAGGGGTGGAAAATTAACCTCAACAAAAGACAAGCTGGACGTTTCAGGCGCAGATGAAGTGGTGATCTATATTTCCACTGCGACCAATTTTAAAAAGTACAATGACATTTCAGGAAATCCGGATACCAGAGTTTCGGAATATTTAAAATCTGCCTTAAATAAAAAATACAATGCCGAATTAAAGGCTCATATTGAAAAATATCAGAAATATTTCAAAAGGGTAAGTCTTGATTTAGGAACAACCGAACAAGCAAAAAAGACAACAGATATCAGAATCAAAGAATTTGAAAACTCAACAGATCCGGATTTGGTGGCTTTGTATTTCCAGTTTGGTCGTTATTTGTTGATTTCGTCTTCACAACCCGGAACTCAGCCTGCCAATCTTCAGGGCATCTGGAATTATCAGTTGAATCCGGCCTGGGACAGCAAATACACAGTCAATATCAATACCGAAATGAATTACTGGCCTGCTGAAAATACCAACCTCAGCGAAATGCATGAGCCTTTATTTGACATGATTCAGGATTTGTCGGTGACCGGACAGGAATCTGCAAAGGAAATGTATCACGCCAGAGGCTGGAATATGCATCACAACACCGATCTGTGGAGAATCACAGGAGTTGTGGACGGTGGTTTCTACGGAATGTGGCCAATGGGCGGAGCCTGGTTGACCCAACATCTTTGGAATCATTATTTATACACTGGTGATAAGGAATTCTTGAAAAAATATTAT
>CBFGVN010000682.1:0-1719 GCA_965651845.1 uncultured Chryseobacterium sp.
CTTTTTTGATCGGTTTTCTTACGTAATCCACAACATTTAAATCAAAAGCTTCGGCCGCATATTCTTTGTAAGCCGTTGTAAAAATGATTTTTTTTGAATTTGGGATCAGTTCCGCCACCTGCAGTCCGTTCATTCCGGGCATTTCGATGTCTAAAATGCAGACATTGCAATCAATATTGTCAATCTCGTTTAAAAAAGCTTTGGGATCATTGAATGCTTTTACAACTTCCACGGTATCAATTTGTTCGCATAGAAGTTTTAAATAGCTGATTGCCAGTAATTCGTCATCAAGAATAACGCATTTTATCATAGAATTCTCCTAAATTGATTGTTAATTCTGCCGTGAAAATACCGTTTTTAGAATTTTTTTGAAGCTGATAATGATTATTATAGATCATTTTCAGCCTTTGATCCAATGATTGGCTTCCGAAACCGCTTTTTTCTTTTTCCAGTATATTTTTCAGGGATGCTTTATTGCTGACTTTCATGCTGAAAATTCCGTCTTCAAGTTCCATTTGAATGGAAATAAATGAATCCTGTGCCAAGAAATCGGTGTGTTTAAAAGCATTTTCGATTAAATCAACCGAAATTAAAGGAGCAAAAACTTTCTCTTCATAGATTGCATCAGACTTATTGATTTTTGATTTAATTCTAAAATCAAAAAGAGGATTTACTTTAATTTTATTAATCTCAATTAAGCTTAATGCGAAATTTAATTCTTCTTTCGGGCTTACAAATTTGTTGTTGCTTTCGTACAAAATATAGTCTAAAACATTCGCCAGTTTGTCTAAAGACATGTACGTTTGATATGCATGTGACTGAACGGAATTTAAAATATTTTTGAATAAATGCGGATTCAATTTTGTGCCGATATGCTCGAGCTGAACTTCATTCAATTGTTGCTGAATTATTTTGTTGGCTTCCGAAAGTTTAGTGTTTTTTACTTTAAATTTTTGATTTTGGATAAATAAATAAATGCTTACCGTTAAAAAAAAGAAAATAGCAAATACCCCAATGAATATCAGATAATCATGAATCATGTAGTAGTTGCCTTCCATGGGGTTAGATTTTATTTCAATTTTTTCAAAAAATTCAATGTTACTGTTTCGTCACATTTTTCAAAGGTAATTTCGTAAGTCGGATTTTTTTCAGGATATGTCAAAAGATAATCAGGGCATGGCTTTTTCTGAGCATGACTTCTGTCAAAATCTACTTTTCCTTTGGTGATGATGCTGTCTTTCAAGAATTTTTCATCGATTTTTAAAGTATTCATTTCTGTTTTAAAAGCATCAGAATACTTGAAATCTTTAGAAAGAGTTTCCGCGATGACACGGCTGTTAGGAAGATAACCGCTGCAGCTTGCGCCTTTTTTGTTTAGTATAAAAAATACAATAAGAAGCCCTGGAACAAGGCCAATTAAGTAGAATTTCAGTTTTTTCATTAGAAAATTAAAAGATTGATATCATGATAAGTAAGCCCGAAGCGGTCGCAAATGATTTTCTTCGTATGTCTGCCTTTGTACATGTAAAGGCTCTGTTTCATTTCATTTTTGCGAACCAGCATGTTTTCGAAGCCGCCTTCTTCGTCATAATTTAAAATATAGGAAAGGAAGAAATTGGAGATGGCTTTTGTCGTTGTCCTCGGCATCCTTGAGGTAAGATTCGGAAGCCCGCAATGGATGACACCATGCTTGATCACGTAAGGATCTTCCATTGTGGT
>CBFGVN010000683.1:0-1709 GCA_965651845.1 uncultured Chryseobacterium sp.
GGCTTTGGGTTTACCGGATATCTCAACCATAATTGGCTTCCGTCTTCAGCAAAAACAATTAACGGAAGGATCAGAAACAGTAATATATAATGTCGGAAATGTTGCATTCTTAATTTTTAAAATTATTTAAGTTTTGGCTAAAGCCAAATTGTATATCGTCTTTTCAAACGGGCTAAAGCCCGTTCCTATTGATGTTCTTCCAGTCCTTCAATAGTTTTGATTTTACCGTCGTTATCATATTCCAATTCAACGACTTTCATACTTCTCAGCCAGGTTTTGCCGCCGCTTGGAACCGAATCGTGGAAAAACAAATACCATTTTCCTTTGAACTCAACAATGCTATGATGAGTTGTCCATCCAACAACAGGCGTTAAAATTTCACCTTGAAAAGTAAACGGGCCGTAAGGATTATCACCGGTTGCATAACAAATTAAATGGGTGTCTCCCGTGGAATAGGAGAAGTAATATTTTCCGTTATATTTGTGCATCCAGGAAGCTTCAAAAAAGCGATGCTTATCGCCGTGAAGTAATAGATTTCCGTTTTTGTCAAGGATTAAAACATCTTTTGGTTCTTCTCCAAACTCCAGCATATTGTCGCTTAACATCACCACTTTCGATGGAATGGCAGGCTCATCTTCGTTGGGAAGAATAGCAGATTCCAATGCTTTGTTGTTTCTGTAACGCTGCAATTGTCCGCCCCAGATTCCGCCAAAATACATATAATGTTTTCCGTTTTCTTCAAAAATGCAAGGATCAATACTGTAGCTTCCCAGCATTGGATGTTTTTCAGGAATGAATTGCCCGTAAGGTTTATCGCTTACTGCAACGCCAATTCTGAAAATATCATTTTTGTCCTTCAAAGGAAAATACATATAATATTTGCCATTTTTAAAAGCCACATCACAATCCCACAATTGTCTTCCTGACCATGGAATATCTTTTACCGAAAGCACGACACCGTGGTCTGTGATTTCTCCGTTTTCTACATCATCAAGAGAAAAAACGTGATAATCGTTCATATCAAAATGGTCTCCATTGTCATTTTCTTCCATTCCGCTTTCCCAATCGTGTGACGGGTAAATGTACAGCTTCCCTTCAAAAACGTGTACGGAAGGGTCTGCCATATAATCTTTCGGGAATAGATATTTTGCTTTGTTCATTGTTAATTAGATGTTAGATATTAGAAACTAGATGTTAGACTATTTGCTATATTTTAAATTTAAAATCTTTAGATTATTTTTCTTTTGTTAATTGAATGATTTTCTCTACCACCGGTTTTGCCTGGTAATTTCTGTCGAATGGCAGAGGATAATCGGTTCTGCCTTTTACCGGAAAATCATTTTTCCAGGACTGATTGTCGGTAACGCCCCACAATGTCACCCGTCTGATTTTATCCTGATGTTTCAGGAACAGTCGGAAAAAATCGAGATAGCGGTTTTCCCATTCTTTTGTCACATTTTCAGGTAATCCTTTGGTATAAGGGTTCATTTTTGCTTCATATTCCACTTTGTCGGAAACATTCGCAGAAGTTCCCCAAGGCGAAGGCAGTGCAGTGATTTCCATTTCTGTAACATTGATTTTTACTCCGGCTACTGCATAATCTACGATTGCTTTTTCGTATTCTTCCAGTTTTGGATTGTCCAATCCTACGTGGGTCTGCATTCCAACTCCATCGATGCGAATTCCTCTGGATTTCAAATCTTTTACTA
>CBFGVN010000684.1:0-1707 GCA_965651845.1 uncultured Chryseobacterium sp.
CGAGCCGAATCAAAAAAAAGCTCAAACATGCCGCTCAATCGGGGCTAGGTTTCAGACATTCATTTCAACATTTAGAAAAAATAACCACAAAGTTTGTCATCTTGGAAGGATCTAAATTCGAATCTTTCCATTCTTTTTTCTATATTTTATTTAGCTCCTTCCAGGATGATAAACTTTATGAGAAGAAATAAGTATGTTGATATCTAATTATTTACGTAAAAATACTTAAATCTAAATTTAGTGACTTATACTGTTTCTTTTGTCTCTGTTTCGTCGTTACTTTGAAGTGTTCTTTTACATGGAGCTTCAAAAGAATGTAAAACAAAATCATTAATACCAACGTCTGGAAACAGATTCACAAAAACATATAGAAATCATGGAATATAGAGACAACGAGGTGTATTTCGATACTGCTTCAAACAATCTAGTAAAAGGATCTTTCACGGTAAGTGAATTTTCTATCACGGAAGGACAGGATCCTAAAGGACACATTTACGTAGGCTTCACAGCAAGTTGCGGAAGCGACGGGAAATTTATTTTTTCAATTGGTAGAAAAGGTTCCTCAACAGTAGCAAAATGGTTCTCACAAAGAGTTCCTGCAAACAGAACAACTTTCAATCATGATCCGGGAGAATTAAATTTTGCCATGATCGGAACTTTAGTTCTTGAATTTAAAGGAGGAAAAATCTGCACATTTTATAATGTAGCTTTAGCTCAAGGTCACAGCGGAACCAGCAACAACTGGTGGTTTGGCGGAAAACAGGGAATGTACAACGGAAGCGATACCGCAATCTACGGAGCATCAAGCAACGGAATTGTAGAATTGGCGTCATTCCTGAGAGGCGGAAATTCAGTAGATCATGTAAAAGTAACTCCAAAAACTTTTTAAAATGCTGACCACTTTAGCTTAATTCATATTTAACCGACTCTAAAGCTGTTCATTTTTTGAGCAGCTTTTTTATTTTTTTGGATTGACTTTCGGGCAAAACAGCCTTATCAAGGTTCAAAATCTTGACAAAGCTTATTAAAAAACAAAAAATCAACCCCGAAAACTCAAATTAAATGTTACATTTTTTTTACATTCTGCAATTCATTTCTTTTTCCGTATTTTTGCACGCGAAAATTCATTATTCACTATTAATCATTATTTAACATGCTTTCGGTTCAAGGTTTAGGATTACATCACTCAGGAAATTATCTTTTTCAAAACGTAAATTTCACCATTAAAAAGGATGATAAAATTGGTCTGGTCGGTAAAAATGGGGCAGGAAAATCCACTTTATTGAAAATGCTTTCAGGAGAAATTAATTTCTACGAAGGAAATGTAGTTCCTGAAGGAAATATCACCATCGGTTTCCTGAAGCAGGATCTTGATTTTGTAAAAGGAAGAACGGTTTGGGCAGAAACAATGCAAGCTTTCGAACAGATCAATGCATGGAAAAATGAGCTTGAAGAAGTGAATCATCAGATGGCGGTAAGAACCGACTATGAGAGCGATTCTTATACAGATCTGATCAATAAAATGACCGAGCTGAACGATCTTTTGATGAACCACGATGCCTACAATCTGGAAGGCGACATGGAAAAAGTTTTGTTTGGTTTAGGTTTCAAAGCGGATGATTTCCAAAAAATCACCGACGAATTTTCCGGAGGATGGAGAATGAGAATTGAGCTGGCAAAGCTGCTTCTTCAAAAGAATGATATCAT
>CBFGVN010000685.1:0-1703 GCA_965651845.1 uncultured Chryseobacterium sp.
ATAGTGTCACCTTCCCGATGAAGTTCTTTGGGTAAAGAGATAATGTCATTATGAATACCTATAAGCAATGAACAAAGGGTCTGGATACGTTTAATATGAGGATGATCAAAGATCTCATCCGGTATTTGCCGATAATCTTTCTGCATGGCGACATAATCACAATATGGTTGAACACCGCTTGTATTTTCCCTGATAATCAGGTAGACAGGCAGTGGAGGAACTGTGTTTAAATTGTAATATATTTTTTCTTCTGCATAGCCTTGAAATACTCTGTAAATTGATTTTACGAATCTTTTGTATAAATGATCCGGAAAATTACATGTAAGAGCATCCTGCCTGAGTGTCCAATATAAATGGAATATGCCATTTTCAGCAGGCTCCTTCGGGTCATTACCTGTTAATAACTCATTGATGCGATTTGTAATTTCGTACATCTCGTTTCGCGAGCAACGGTCAAAATAATCATCCATCATTGCACCGTTTGCCGTATAATTGGCAAGAGGAAGCAACTCATCAATTGATCTCAGAAAAGGACAGCCACGCGCAGCAATATCACATAGATTGTGCTCTTTATGTTTTTCGCGGGCTTGTTTGCTATGAATAATGTATTCTGTATCGATCCAGTTATAATATTTCTTCCTCAATTGTTGAAAATCGGGATGAATAGTATCTGGGAAAGGATACTTCGGTTTGGGTAAATCGAGTAAGCCTGCATAAAACTCCTCATTTGTCATTGATGTTTTCATGTTTTTTAGTTTTGTAATTTGGTTGTGTGGTAATTGTTTTTAATTATAGTTTTCTAATAAATTTTTATTCGTTTTATAATTTTTAATTGATTTTAGAAATAATTGTTGTTATTCAAATTTAATAATTTCTCAATCATTAGTGACTTAAAAATACTTAAATTTCACAGGCCTCTATTTTAAAATAACAAAATACCTGAATGCATCATGGTTAAGAAAAATTTATCTATAAAGCATTATCAATTGGCATAAAAATATAATTACTTTGTGTTTTTGGCGGCATTCAGGTATCGTTATTACAATATATTATTTTTAATCAGCTTAAGCCGAAGCATTTTACTACATCAAAATAGAATATTAAAAGCCTATTGTACCCTTTTTAGCGAAATTCCTATAATCGTATTAGAAGCAGCAGTCGTGTATGCCGTATCTGTAGAATAGGCAACAATAGACATTCTGTAATATTTGCCGTCAGAGAAAAGGATTTCTACCAGATCCTGTTCCATATTGGTATTATTGGTATTTAACCAATCATCACCATCAATGGGAGTGCTATAATAGTTGGGAAGGATTGTCATATTCGGGGAATTCTGTAAAGGATTTGAGGTAGATAAGGTGGCGTACGAAATAATTACATTACTCGTATTGGTATTGTAGAATCTTGGTCTTAGAACACTGTTGTCTCCACCCAATATATCCAACCTAATACCTTCAAACAACGGGAGGTCAGCAGGGTTTACAAACTCCGAAAGAGCTTTTCTGCTTATTGTTCCTATGTTTGTAGCCAGTCTCCCTGTCATCTGATTTTTGCTGGTGTTACCTGTGTTATTTTGAAATGTTCCGGGTACTACAAATCTATACCCTCTTTCTTCTCCTATCTGAAAGTCGCCACCACCATCTGCGATGCTCAGCCTGGTCCATTTTGCTCCGTCCCAGTAATAATAACCTTTGGTAGTCAAT
>CBFGVN010000686.1:0-1703 GCA_965651845.1 uncultured Chryseobacterium sp.
ATAATAGGATTTAATTTCAGGTTCACTACCCTTTCTCTCATTTCCTGGGTTGGTACGATGAAGCTTCTTCCGATGTATCTGTTTTTAATCAGAACCGGACGGAAAGGAATTCCCGAAGCCTTCGCAAAACCAATCGCAGCCGGAACTCCCGAATCCGGAACCCCAATTACCACATCAGCTTCTACCGGAGCCTGGTGCCAGATTTTCTCTCCTGATTTTTCTCTGATTTCGTAAACATTGATATTTTCCAGATAAGAGTCGGGTCTTGCAAAATAAATATATTCAAAAGAACAGATTCTCTGCTTTCCTTTCACTTCATCTGCCATGTAGGAATGAAGTTTTCCGGGCTCGTTTTCATTGGTGTAAACAATTTCTCCCGGCAAAATATCACGTACATACTGAGCTCCCACAGCATCTAAAGCTACAGATTCTGAAGCTACAACGTAAGATTTTTCGTCAATAGCTCCTAAAACCAAAGGTCTGATTCCGTTGAAATCCCGGAACGCAAAGAATTTATTTCTTGTCATTCCCACCACAGAATAAGCGCCTTCAATTTTCTCCATAGTAACTTTAATAGCTCCGCGAAGACCCAAATCGAGGTTTTTCTGGATTAATCTTAAAATTACCTCAGAATCGGAAGTTGCCCTGAAAACTACGCCTTCAGCCTCCAACTCTGCTTTTAATTCTTTGGCATTGGTAAGGTTACCGTTATGCGCTATAGAAAGGATAATCTGGTCATATTCGTTTTTCGCGAAAAATGGTTGGAAATTATACTTCTTTTTATCTCCTGCAGTCGTGTAACGGGTGTGTCCGATTGCAGAATTTCCCATAAAAGTTTCAGGATCATGGATCTCTTTATAAACGTCCAAAACCAACCCTTCGTCTTTCATATTGGTGATTCTTCCGTCTTTTAAAACAGAAATACCACACGCTTCCTGACCTCTGTGCTGTAATGCAAAAAGCCCGAACTGTGAAAGAGAAAACGTATCCAGATCGTTATCAGAATACATTCCGAAGATACCACACTCCTCATTCGGAGCATCCAGTCGCTCTTCTTCCTGCGTTCTGAAAAGATTTCTTCCGTAGGTTTGAGTTTCAAACTGTTTTAAATATTCACTTTTATGAATGTCTAAACTTTTCATTTCTATTTCTCTAAAATTAAAAGATTGAAAAATTTAATGAATTAAAAGATTACTGACGTTTAATTTTAAATTTTTAAATCTTTAAATAAATTAAATTATTTCTGTAAAACAGCCTTAAGGCGGTTGTAGATCTCAACGTAAGCTTCCGTAACTTCTCCAAGATCTCTTCTGAATCTGTCTTTATCCAGCTTCTTCATCGTATCTTTATCCCAAAGTCTGCATGTATCAGGAGAAATTTCGTCTGCTAAAATAATTTCTCCGTCTGAAGTTTTTCCTAATTCGATTTTGAAATCAACCAGGATAATGTTCATTTTGTCGAAAAGATCGATCAAAATTTCGTTGATGTCTGAAGTTAATTCATACATCTCATCAAGCTCTTCATACGTTGCAGCACCTAAGAAAACAGCGTGGTGATCGTTGATAAGCGGATCTCCCAACTCGTCTTTTTTGTAGCAGATATCAAAAATGGTAACCGGAGATTTAATTCCTTCTTCCACTCCTAATCTTTGAGCCATACTTCCTGCAGAATAATTTCTTACAACCATTTCCAGAGGAATGATG
>CBFGVN010000687.1:0-1700 GCA_965651845.1 uncultured Chryseobacterium sp.
CAATATGGTTCCGGAAATTCATTTTCAAAAAATTATCCTGTAAATAAGCTTTTTCGAAGGAATTATTTTCATCATAAAAATTTCTGTCCAAAATGAGATGGTTGAAAAATTCTCTGTAAGCAAAGCTGTAATTTGCAAAAATATTCACATTTTTATTTCTGTGATTAATGTTGAAACTGTTGTTGTTTTTAATGTATTTTCCTGTTCCCAAAGCAGTTGAAATGCTTCCGTTCGTTCCTTTTCGCTGGTCTTTTTTAAGTTTGATGTTGATAATTGAAGTCCCTGATGCATCGTATTTTGAGGATGGATTGGTGATAAATTCTATCTTATCCACGCTTGATGAAGGAATTCCGCGAAGATAATTAGCAAGATCGGTTCCTGTCATCGGTGTATTTTTTCCGTCGATCTGCACCAGAAGGTTTCCTTTTCCACGAAGGCTGATATTATCATTGTTGTCGACCTTCACTCCCGGAGCTTTTTCCAGTACTTCAAACGCAGAATTTCCGGTACTTGCAATGCTGTTTTCGACATTCAGGATCATTTTTCCGTCCTGTCTTTCGATATACGGTTTTGTTTTTGTAATTGTCACTCCTTCAATCACTTTTTCGCTCAGTTGAATGGAAGGTAAGGTTGTGTTTCCTGTTACGGAAATGTTATCAGTTTTATAAGCTTCGATTCCGTTTTTATTGATTTTTAACGAATAATTTCCAGAAACAAGATCATTGAAGCTAAAGTTACCTTTGGCGTCTGCAATTTCGGTCTTAACTAATTTATTTTCAGAGTTAAATAAATTAATTTCCATCTGATTCGCTTTGTCTGAATCTATTTTTCCGGACAAAGAAAAATTCTGTGTAGTTTGTGCGGAAACTGTACTGAAAAAGGACAGGATCCATATGAAAATGAGTAAAAATATTCTGGCCATTGCGTTTATTTTTTAGTATTAAGACAGTTTTTTGATATTTTAAGTAATGCTGAATTCATGGTTTCCAATTCTTCCCCTGAAACGTTCTGAAGGGCAATTTCTCTGTTGTTTTCAATGAGATTTTGTACTTTCCGAATGATGTCTTTCCCGGATTCCGTAACTTCCAGATCTGTTTTTCTGCGGTCTTCGGAATTTATATTTCTGACGATGTATTGTGATTTTACGAGCAAATCAATAATCCGTGTGACCGAAGCACTGTCCTTAAAAACCAGTTCTCCGATTTCATTTTGTGTAATTCCGGGATTTTCCAGAATTGCTTTAATGATAAGCCACTGATCGATGGTAATGTTAAATCCATTTGCTTTTAGCTGACGTTGGGCGAAGTTTCTATAAGCTCTTATTGCTTTATCAATATTGTAAAATATGATTGAATCCAGTTTTTCCATAGTGAAAATTTTTAATGTAAATAAAAAATGATTTATCAAACATTGATATATCAATTAATTGGTAGAAAGTTGGACTTCTTCGTTACAAAAAAAATGAAATTTTTTAGAAAAAATAAAAAACCACCGTATTAATGGTGGTTTTGAAGTATTAAATTGTTTTGAATAATCTTTCTATTTCTTTCCGGGCTGCTTCATTCGGGCAAACTTTATAAAGTTCCTTGAGCAAGTCCAATGAAGTTGGTTTTTTCGGGTATTGATTATTTTGAAGAAAATTTTTCAGAGCGAGGTTAACTTTATTTTCTCCGATTAATTCACTCAGCTTTACCATAACA
>CBFGVN010000688.1:0-1696 GCA_965651845.1 uncultured Chryseobacterium sp.
GCATCTGCAATTTTCTTTGCATATGTCGGGTTCGATGCGGTTTCCACACAGGCTGGGGAAGCTATTAATCCTAAAAAAGATGTACCTTTTGCGATCATCGCTTCATTGGTGATCTGTACACTTTTATATATTTTGGTATCTCTTGTTCTTACAGGGATGATGCATTATACAGACTTCAATCCGCTTGGTAAATATCCTGATGCGATCAAAGCTCCGGTAGCGTATGCATTTGATATTGCAGGTCTTTCTAGCGCATGATATATCATTACGATTGCCGCGACAGTTGGTTTGATTTCAGTATTAATAGTAATGATCATGGGACAGTCAAGAATTTTCTTGGGAATGTCTAAAGACGGATTGATTCCTAAAACTTTTGCAAAAGTGAATCCTGAAACGGGGGTTCCTACAAAAAACCTTATCATTTTAGGAGTTGTAATTTCAGTTATTGCTTCTTTAACGCCAATTAATGAGCTTGCTCACATGACAAGTTTCGGAACTTTATTTGCATTTACAATGGTTTGTGTGGCAGTTTGGGTGTTGAGAGTAAAAGAGCCGAACTTACAAAGAAACTTCAAGGTGCCTGCGTTGCCGGTAATTGCTTGTGCAGGTATTGCTATTAATATTTATTTGATTATTAATTTAAGTAAAGAAGCTCAGATGTATTCTTTGGCTTGGCTGGTTATCGGGTTTGTGATTTACTTCCTATACAGTAAAAAACATTCGAAAATTCAGAACGGAGGGTACGGTGAAACTTTCAAAGCAGAACAGGAGCCTTTGGAAAAACCAGATCTAGATTTGTAAAAAATATAAACTTAAATCCACAGAATTCTGTGGATTTTTTATTTTTGTTATTATGAAAAAGATTTTACCATTTTTATTTTCATTCTTAGGAATATTTTCATTTTCTCAACAGATAGAAAGTTTTGAAACTATTTTAACTGACAAAATAAGTATTCGTGCTCTGGAAATCTACGACAATAAGGTCTGGTACAGCGGGACAGATTCTAAATTTGGTTTTGTTGACCTAAAAAATCCTAAAAATCAAAAACTGATCAGATTATCTGAAAAGAAACTGCAGTTCCGGACACTGGCGCAGGATAAAAATGCTTTTTACGCTATTAATATTGAAAGTCCTGCTGAGTTTTTTAAAATTAATAAGAAAAGTTTAACATCAGAAATTGTATTTACAGATACGGTGAAAACGGCTTTTTATGATGCATTACATTTTGTAAATGACCAGCTTGCCTATACTTTCAGTGATGCCGATAAAAATAATCAGTTGAAATTGGCTGTTTTTAGAAATGGAAAATGGAGTATGTTTAAAAATGATATTTCATTGAATGAAGGTGAGGCCGCATTTGCCGCAAGCAATACCAATATTGCTTCCTCAAAAAATTATTTATGGATTGCAACAGGAGGAAAGGCTTCCAGAATTTTAAGAATGAATTTAAAAGATCAAAAGTTCGAAATTTTCACTACGCCTTTCATTCAGGGAGAATCTTCGCAAGGAATGTCTTCTATTGATTTTTCGGATGATAAATTCGGGATTGCTGTCGGCGGGGATTATACAAAACAGGATGCAAATATCAATAATATCGCTACCACAAACGACGGTGGTAAAACTTGGCAGATTCAGGCATCAGGAAAAAACGCAGGTTATACGACGTGTGTAAAAATTAAACCAAATTCTAAGGGA
>CBFGVN010000689.1:0-1673 GCA_965651845.1 uncultured Chryseobacterium sp.
ATGGACTGTTTTTCCTTTGCGATATCTTATTTTCGTACTGATCAGAGGAAGTTTTTCAAACTTTTACACATATTTTTTTATTGATTTAAATGCATTGGGATTAACACAAACTTTAATGAATGCCTTCTGGATTCTGGTTTTCTTTGTGGGTTTATCAATGCTTTTTATTCGCGTCGGAAAGATTTTTAACAAATAATTTAATATCCCACAGATGTTCTCGCATATTTTTTTAAATACAATGTGCGAGTAAAAACTCAGCCATTACTTGCTTTCTCTGCTTTCTTTACCATTATCAACTCAAAAACCATGATGTTTCACCAAAAATTTCCAAAATACATTTATTAAACTTACATTTGTAAAAATGGAAGAATTCGTAGTTTTAGTAGATCCCGAAGATAAAGTTCTTGGCCTGATGGAAAAGCAGCAAGCTCATATGAAATGCCTAGTGCATCGTGCTTTCTCCGTATTTTTGTTCAACAGCAAAGGTGAAATGCTTTTGCAAAAAAGAGCTTCCGGGAAATATCATTCTCCGCTAAAATGGACCAATGCTGTTTGTTCGCACCCTAAAAATGGTGAGACTTATCTCGACGGAGCAAAACGCAGAGTGAAGGAAGAATTGGGAATCGATGTTGAAATCTCAGAAAAATTCAGTTTTATTTATAAAGCGGATGTTGGAAACGGCCTTTGGGAGCATGAACTCGACCATGTTTTTGTGGGAACTTTTGAAGATGATTTTAATTTAAATAAAGATGAAGTTGAAGAAGTACGGTACATTTCTATGGCAGACCTTGAAAAAGAAATGATTCAACAGCCCGAAGACTTCACGGAATGGTTTAAAATTATCCTGGAAGAATACAAACACCATTTTTAAAATGATGAAGAAAATAATTTTAGTATTATCTTTTTTAGTAGGATTTTTTTCATTTGCACAATCTATTCCTACGAAAGTTTATGACAGTGAGAACTACTCCATCACTTTTCCGGAAGTCTGGAAACTGACCAATGATAATGACATCATCAATATTTTTCCGGGCAACGAAATTGGAGCCATCACAATTTCAGAATATCACAATCTGAATCTTCCTAAAACAGAAACCAAAAAATTCATCCTTGCACTTTACAAATCTGCCGATGATGAGAAGAAAATAAAAAGCAAGAACAGCAAAAAAGGATACACAGAATATTTTTACGAATATTTTGATGAAAATGAAAAATTGTTCTGGATCACAAAGGTTTTTCAAAAAGATAAAGATCTGTTCCTTATCTCCATCAATTGCGGGCAAAAATACTGGAACGGAAATTATATGAAGCTTTTCAACGAAGCTTTTGACAGTTTTAAAATAAAGAAATAGAAATAAAATTAAATATGAAGAAAACAGCATTGTACGACAAACACGTTTCTTTGGGAGCTAAAATCGTACCTTTCGCAGGTTTTGAAATGCCTGTACAATATTCGGGAGTTACTGAAGAACATTTTGCCGTAAGAGAAAAAGCAGGTTTGTTCGATGTTTCTCACATGGGGCAGTTTTTCATCGAAGGTCCCGGTTCAAAAGATCTTCTACAATTGGTTACAACAAATAACGTAGACGCTCTGGAAAACGGAAAAGCTCAATATTCTTGTCTTCCCAACGAAAACGGAGGAATCGTGGACGACCTTATCGTATACAAAATGG
>CBFGVN010000690.1:0-1672 GCA_965651845.1 uncultured Chryseobacterium sp.
TCATCAAATGTGCAGACTATATCATCGACATTGGTCCTGAAGCCGGAAAACACGGTGGTGAAGTTGTTTTCGCAGGAACACCGGAAGATTTGGTTAAAAATAAAAAATCTCACACAGCGAAATATATTAAAGAAAAGCTGGGAAAATAAAATAAAGAGAGTCAAAACGACTCTCTTTTCATTTAAACACAAACTGCTCTAATTTTTCGCAAATAACACGATTTAAAATTGTGTCATTAGTTTTAAAAATTATACAAAAACGGACTTTGCTTTAAATAGGTTTCATCATCAATCTGTGAAACCAAAAACTCAGCTAAATCCGCTGCATTGATACTTTCGCCTTTACAATCTTCCAGACTTGTTTCCGTCCTGAAGTTTTCTGATGTTAAATTGATTAAAGGAAGCCTTACCAACGTCCAGTCCAGATTGCTTTTTGCAAGAATTTCGTATTCTTTTTGCTTGTCTGTGGTGGTTTCAGGATAGTTCTGATACATCCAGTCGGTGGCCATTTTTACCTTTTCATTCTTATGGTCTTTGGGTGTATTTACATTTAAACCTGTGGTTACAATATACCTTTTTATGTCATTATTATTCATAGCGTTAATAATATTTTTTGTAGCATCACTGAAGATCGACTTTTCCCCTTTCGGCTGCCCTAGTGTACTGATCACAACATCACAGTCGTGAACGAGATCTTTGATGGATTCAATATTTCGTACATCACCTTTTACTACTTCTATTAAAGGGTTTTGAAGCGTAAAATTATCAGGATTTCTCAGTAATAATTTAATGGAGTAATTTTTATCTAAAAGATGCTGAACAAGATATTTTCCTGATTTTCCTGTTCCGCCGATTACGGCAATTTTATTTGTTTTCATAATGATTTCTCTTTGTAGTTGTGACAAAAAAACACCAAACTGTATGTATGATTTTTTTGATTTTAAAATAATAAATGATTGAGGTTCAGAAGATTTTGAACCCTAGACTTTCAGGTTATGAGATTTGCCTGAATTGCAGATGATATTTATAAAGAGATTTTGATGGTTAAATTTAGTGATTTTATAAATCCTGTACGAATAGAATAATTAGCTTTAATAATAAATATTACGATACATTGCTGTAGTATGAAAAAAATTGTGAAATTTACGTTCAATAATTTCAAATTAAAATGATGCATAAACGCTTCTTTTGGATATTTTTTTTATTCCTGATAAATTGTTCAACAAAGAAAAATATCAGTTCAAGTAACACTTACGAAGTAAAAGTTGATACTTTAACCTTATTCGACCAAAGCAGAAACAGGAGAATTCCGGTTGCTTTTTTTAATCCAAAAACGGATAAGAAAATGATCAATCAGAAACTTATTATTTTTAGTCATGGTTATGGAGCAAATAAGGGTGGAGATTATTTGATTTATTCTTATTTAACGAAGAATTTAGCTTCAAAAGGATATTTTGTAGTAAGCATTCAGCATGAGCTTTCAACTGATGAACTCATTCCCGCAGAGGGAAAGCCCCAGATCGTAAGAATGCCTTTCTGGAAACGCGGCGCAGAGAATATTTTATTTGTCTTGAATGAACTAAAAAAAACAAAACCCGAACTTGATTATAAACATTTATCTTTAATCGGACACTCAAATGGTGGGGATATGACCGCCCTTTTTGCCGTTCAAT
>CBFGVN010000691.1:0-1668 GCA_965651845.1 uncultured Chryseobacterium sp.
TGTTTTCAAAAAAAAAACGGGGCCCCATCCCCCGCGCCCCCCGATTCTTAAAAAATAATGTTAATATGAAGCTTATAAAATTACGGTCTGTATAGAATGTGCAGGAGCTGTTAATTTCGCTGCCATTCCTTCGATACATAGATTGGCATCGATGTCGTTGTCGGAATCGTTCATGATAACGGTAACCAATTGTCCGTTTTCGTTCATAAAAGTTGTTGAAGTGAGAGCAACCCTGTTGGATGAAGTTCCGATTCTTTGTGCATTCGGTTTTATGAACTTAGAAACGTGTCCTACATAATAATATTCATACGTGTAATGAACTTCCCCCGTTTTTGTATCTGCAATAATTGGCGCAAAACAGAAATTCCCTACGTGGTTTGGTCCGCCTGTTTCATCAAGAAGAACGTTCCAGTCGGTCCATAAAGCGGTTCCTTTGTTGAAGTCGTTCAGCATATTTCTTCCGTATAGCTCTCCTAATTTTACATCGTAGATTTTAGACATTTCAAACTGTTCCTTGCATCCTTCTGTAAAAGCCAGAAATTTATCCGGAAAAGCCCTTTGCGTTTCAGCCAGATTATCAAAAAGCTGGGTTTTATTATTCCATGTTTCATACCAATGATATCCGATTCCGGAAGCATATTTTGAAGTTTCAGGATCACTTAAAGTAGTGGTAGCTCTTTGATAAATCAAATCACGATTATGATCCCAGATCATCACTTTTTTATCCTTAAAACCGTTTTTCCAAAGGGTTGGTCCTAAATTATTCTTAAGAAAATCTCCTTCTTCTTCCGCCGTATAAATACAGGATTCCCATGTCTGCGTTGCCATCGGCTCGTTCTGAACCGTTAACCCCCAAACATTAATTCCTCTTTTTTCATACTCTCTGATGAACTTAATATAATAATCTGCCCAGGTCTGATAATATTGATTTTCCAGTCTTCCTCCTTTCAGCATACTTTTATTAGATTTCATCCAGGCTGGCGGACTCCAAGGTGAAAAATAAAATGTAAAATCTTTCCCGATTGCCTTTTGAGCTTCTTTAATCATCGGGATTTTATACTTTTCATCATGAGCAACATTAAATGATTTCAACGAAGTATCATTATCCTGAACATAGGCATAAGAATCGCTTGAGAAGTCGCAAGAATTCATATTGGTACGAACAACAGTATATCCCAAACCGTTTTTACCATAATACGCTTCAATAATTTCTTTTTGCTTATTTTTAGGAAGTTTATAAAAAGTTTCGGCAGCCGCATCCGTGATTGCGCCACCGATTCCGATTAATTTTTGATATTTAAAATCCGGATCCACAAAAATACAGGCATCAACTTCTTTCGGCTGATCCATTTTCTCAAATTTTACAGTTCCTTTATCCACCATTTTTTCGTTGGTGGTAGAGCTTGTAAGAATTATTCTTGCTGTTTTTCCGGCATTTTTTTTCCAGTAATTTTGTGCATTTGCATTAAAAGCCAATCCGACTACAAAACAACTTACGATTAGTTTCTTCATAATTTCTTCTTTCTATTTTTCTATATTAAACCACCCCGTCAAAAATTCTTCGAATTTTCGCCACCCCTCCAAAGGAGGGGAATTTTCACAACGCTCATTATTTATTTTGATAGACCCTTACGTAATCTATCTCATATTTTTGAGGAAAAATGGAAT
>CBFGVN010000692.1:0-1657 GCA_965651845.1 uncultured Chryseobacterium sp.
TCCTTATAATCCTGCAAATATTCCTTATAATGTGGATCGGACTTCGGTGTATCTTCCAGCGTACGTGCCAAAGCAGCC
This sequence comes from uncultured Chryseobacterium sp., assembly GCA_965651845.1. Classification (GTDB taxonomy): domain Bacteria; phylum Bacteroidota; class Bacteroidia; order Flavobacteriales; family Weeksellaceae; genus Chryseobacterium. The sequence goes on from CBFGVN010000692.1 coordinate 79, forward strand.
ACTACCCAACCGTTTCCGCGGCTCCAGTAGCAGTCTTCACCATTCGGTTCTTTGTAAGGCGGAACAAAACTTTTATCTCGCCACCAAAGCTTGTCTTTCGGGTTGTATAAGCCATTTCCTCCATGCTTGTATTTTGTGTAGGCATACATTTCATAATTTCTATCGAAATACTTTTTTTCCCCTGTAATTCTCCCCAGTTTTGTAAAAATCGGCATCGACATTTGCATGGCATCAATCCACCACCAGTCATCGACTTGCTTCGTTGCAATCATGCTGTCAATAGAAGCTTTTACGAACTTTATTCTTTCCGGATTTTTTTTGCCATCAATTTCGTAAAGATCAATATAAGTCTGTCCGCAAGCCTGATGATCTGCATTTCTTGTATACGTTCCCCGCATCATGTCCCAATTGTGCTTTTGCGACCAATCGATAGCATAATTGTAATATTCTTTCTTAGGATCTATTTTATATAAAGCAATTAATCCTTCATAATAAACAGCACGTGTCCAAAGATTACTTGGCCAAACTTTTTTCCCTACAATTTCCTTTCCCGGATCCGGCCATTTATCCATAAAATATTTATTTGCCCTTTCCGCAACTTCCAAAACTTCCTTTTTATTGGGAAGCGCTGTTTTCTGTTTTTGTGCCGCACAGGAAGAAAAACATCCGATAGTTATGGCAAAAAAACTTGCTGTTAATAGTCTTCTCATAATATTTTTATTTTTTTAATTTAGATTGAATTTTGTTGCATCTTATTTTTGTTTTAAACGCAAAGCTCGCGGAGATTTTTTTGCAATGATTGAAAATATTTTCGTTCGCAAAGGCGTTTCACTCAACTAAGTCCTCTGCTATCTTGCATTTAAAACCAACAACAAGCCTATTTTATTTGATATATTTTTTCAGTTCACAATTTTTCAATTTCCTGATTCCTTTGGTTACCAATTCTGCATTCAGGATTGCTCCTTCTTTATTTGTGTGAGTATGGTCTTTCGGGAAAAATGCTTTCACTTTTTCGACGCCCATTTGTTGATATTTTTCGATGATCATCTCATTTAAATCAATAAAATAAGCTCCGGTTTGCTCAGCAACTTCATGAGCCCAAACTCCGTATTTATCTTTTTCAATTTTACCATTTTTATCAAAATTATTTCTCGGAACCGGCGAAAAGATAATCGGAATGGCACCTTTTGCCTTCGCTTCATTCGCATATTTTCTCATATAATGACCATAAGTGTAAACAGTCTCATTCACTTTTCGAATCGGATTGTAAATATCTTTTGATTCTTCGCCGATTCCTTTTATCGAACCTCTTGCCCTCAAAGTATCTGCCAATTCTCCACCGTCATTGTGACCAAATTGCATCAAAACATAATCACCTTTTTTAATAGTTTTCATGATGGAATCCCAACGACCTTCCGTTAAAAAAGTCCGGCTGCTTCTTCCGCCTTTTGCATGGTTCTGAATTTCAATTTTATCTGAATTTAAATATAAATCCATAAAACTTCCCCAGCCCCAAAGTGAATCTGCGCCTTTTCCGGAACCGTTTTGTACAGTGGAATCACCTATAATGTAAAGAACA
>CBFGVN010000693.1:0-1654 GCA_965651845.1 uncultured Chryseobacterium sp.
ATTTAGGATTGCTTCTAGTGCAGGTCCTGTACCTGAAATGCGCTTTACTTCTGCATTGACCCAAAATACCATTGTAACCTACCATTCAGGAGAATACTTTGCAGCTAATGGATATCAGTATACAAACCAGAATAGGACTTATACATCATCAAACTGGAATACTTATCAAAATGTTGCTGTTCATCCCACTGATGCAATGTCAAATCTTGAACGTAATCAGATATGGCTTACTTTTCAGAATTCTGGTGATGTTTATTGTGTAGATTTTCTCATCTTAGAAAGAGACCCCGGCAATAACATTTATTCCATTATTGCAACAAAATATTAATCATTCCTTTTTATTCTAAAAACACGTATGCTGAAGACTGTCTTTAAGGCTGTCATGGCCGGAAGAAATTCCGGTCTTTTTTGTTTTTAAAATATCAATGGATTTTCTCTGAAAGTGTAATGATCATAGGTAACAGGCTCTCTAATTTTCATTAGATATAAAAAGATATAAAATGAAAATAGAATTTTCTATAATAGTAAATTGAATAAATTATAAAATCTTCTAATTTTTTTTCTACAGATTTATAGAAATAAATCGACAGGATTTATTCTCTTAAAAATCTGCATATAAGTATCTTTGATTGGAATTAAAAACAATATGTCGTAATAGATTTGTCCCCATTTTGCGATAGTTTTTAATGAATCCACAACAGGCGTTTGATTCTAAAAACACACGATCGAAACCAGCAAAATACTTCTTTCCTTTAGCCAAGGAAAGGAGTATTGTTTAAGATCTATAGAGAATATTCTTTATATGGAATTATATGGATGCCAATTGTGTTAACTAATAAACTGAAAAAATAAAAAGAGATGAGTAAAGATCTATTAATTAACAGCTCTATGGTGTTGCTTATCATTAAATTTACCCAAGTTGGGATTAATGCTACTTTACAGGCGTCAGCATTGGATATAATGTAAAGGAGCTTGTAATAACAATCAAACGACATTGCTGTATGTATTGTAAAAGATTTTTATGTAATGGACTATTATTCAATTCTAGAGTCAATATTTATACTTATCAGTCTTTTCATAATTGAATCTTCTTTCGGGTAATGCAGAAGTTTTAGTAGAGACAGCAACCGTTCGTTTACATTACAGGTAATGGCTATGCTAGCAAAGGTGGATTCAACAATTCCTCAGTAAAGAAAAAAACTTAACTATAAATTTAAACACTATGAAAAAAAGGATGTACTTTTTTGGCTTACTGGCCGTTTTAATTTTCTCTTCGGCAAGAGCTCAAACGGGTAATGTCGGTATTGGGACTTCTTCCCCTATCTCAAAGCTTACAGTGAACGGGTCTTTTGCAGGAGCCTACACGCCGGTAGCGTCCAATACCTATGCAGTTGGTGAAAACGATTTCTCTATCATGTGGAATGGAACGGCTAATGGAACCCTCACTCTTCCTGCTTCTACCGGTGGAGGAGATCGTGTGGGACGTCTGTATTATTTTAAAAACGGATCATCAACATATAATGTTACCATTGATGGCGATGGATCTGAGCTTATTGATAACGATTTGAATGTTACCATCCAGCCCGGAGAATCTGTCCTTCTTACCAAAACCGATATCAACTCTGCTACAGGAAAAACTTATATGGTATTGGAT
>CBFGVN010000694.1:0-1645 GCA_965651845.1 uncultured Chryseobacterium sp.
AGGAAATCCGGAAACGCAAACCGGTTTAAAAATTAAAAAAGAAAACTGGATGTAATTTTAATAATTTCCTCGCAAAATATCATCACTAAACAAACAAAATTTATTTATGAAAAAATATAAAATTCAGAAATCACCATTTATAGTTCCTACAACGGACGGAAAATTGATTGAAGAGCATTGGGGACATTCAACAGAGAATTCTAATATTTCCATTGCACATATGGTTGCTCCTCCGGATTGGAGCGAGCCACATCAGACGCCGGAATTTGATGAATTTACCATCATTATTTCAGGAAAAAAACAATTTGAAATTGATGGAGAAATTGTGACTTTAGAAAAAGGACAAAGTATTTTGATTGAAAAAGGGGCGAGAATCCGCTACAGCAACCCGTTTTCAGAGCCCTGTGAATATATAGCAATTTGTCTTCCTGCTTTTTCTATGGAATTGGTGAATAGGGAAGTAGAAGGAGTAGACTAATATAAACCAATGTAACAGTGTATCAATCTTAAATCAAATCATTAGTACACTGTTACATTGACAAATTGTTATATTACTTCAGTATTTCTTTTAAAAACATCAGCGTGTGATTCCATGCTCTTTTGGCCATTACTTCGTTGTAATCCGGTGATTTCGGATCTGTAAAAGTATGTTTTGAATGAGCATAGGTAATGATCTGCCAATCGGCATTTCCTTCGTTCATTTCTTTGATGAGGTTATTATAATCTTCAGGAGTTACCCCTTGATCGTCTGCAGGATTTTCAACTAAAATTTTCGTGGAAATCGGGCCGTTTTTTCTGGTCTGGTCTTTTCCGATGCTTCCGTGAATCGAAACCACTCCCACAACAGGAAGGCTTCCCCTTGCTGATTCCAAAGCTCCTGTTCCTCCGAAGCAATATCCGATCACTGCAATTTTATTTGGAATGGCTCCGTTTTTCTTCAGCTGTTCCAAGGCCAATGAAATCCTTTTCTGGTAAGCCTCGTAGTTTTTCTTGTAATATCCTGAAGTTTTCGCTGCAGAGCCATTGTCCGCCGGAATATTCCCTTCCCCGTAAATATCTGCAATAAAAGCGACATATCCTTGTTTTTCCAATTCGATGGCTGCTGTTTTTGCTTCATCGTCGATCCCTTTCCATGCGGGTAAAATAAGAACTCCGGGAAGTTTTTTTCCTGCGTTGGAGGTTACCAGGCCATTCAGTTTTTGTGAACCATCCTGATAAGAAACGGTTTTCAAACTCTGACTGAAAATTGTCGTTGAAGTAATAAGAGATGCTGTAAGTAAAATTGAACGTATCATATTTTGTAATTTAATTAGAGTTTATTTAAACACAAATTACACTAATAATTTCACGAATATCACGATTAATAATTTGTGTCATTAGTGAAAAAAAAACGTGCTATTAATGTTTAAAGCAAAAAATCCTCATCTAAATTAATAAAAATAACTTATAATGAGGATCCATAAAATATTATAAAGTTGTACTATTCGAGCTGTACGCCTAGATTAATTAATTCTTCTTCTAAGTTGGTATCAGGTTTTACCCAGATTGTTTCAAAACCTAAAGATCTCGCCATTTCAATATTTTTCGGGTTATCATCAATAAAAACCGATTCATTAGCCTGAATCTGATATCTTTCCAATAAAAC
>CBFGVN010000695.1:0-1642 GCA_965651845.1 uncultured Chryseobacterium sp.
AGAAAATACTGAGGTTCGATTTTAAAGAATTCGGCAACTTTCTGCATAAAAAGAAAGTCTATTTTTTCAACAGAACCATTTTCTAATTTACTAAGGTAGCTTTGTGAAATATCCAGCTGAAAAGCCAGATCTTCCTGAGACATGTCTTTTTGTTCTCTTAATTTTTTTATTTTAAAACCAATGCTGTTATTCATATGATATAGAATTGAAATGTAAAGATAATCTTTTTAGCAGAATATTTTTATTCCAAATGGAATAGTCTTTTATTCTATTTGGAGTTGTCAGCTAGGGAATTGTTTAGTATTTTTGAAAAACAAATTTGATCACGCCGTGGTGAATAAAATAATTTGTAACATTGTACTTGTTTAAAAAAGTTTTATGAAGAAAATTTTACGGATAGGTTTATTGATTTCAGGTCTAAGTTTTATTTCTGCTCAAAATGGGAAAGCTGTTATGGAAGTAAATTATGAAACTAGAATGGTTTCAGATAGTTTGAATAGAGATAAAGTAAATATTTTCGCTTTTACATTATTGTGCAATAATGCAGAATCAGTTTATTTTAGTAGGGAAGCAAAAGCTTTTTATAAAGGAACATCAAAAGAAACTATAAAGACAAGTGCTGGAGCAATTCCTAAATATCCTAAATCTGTGGGAAGTGTATTTAAAACAAAAGAAAATTTACTTGTGTCTCTTCCTGTAGGAAAATATATTTTTACTTACGAAGAGCCTAAATTGAGCTGGCAAGTTTTAGATGATACAAAAGATATTAAAGGTTTTAAATGCAGATTAGCTAAAACAACGACCGATACAGGTGATACATTTTTTGCTTGGTTTACAGCTGATATTCCGATTTCTGACGGGCCATTCAGATTTAAAGGTCTTACAGGTTTAATTCTGGAGATTTATAATAAAAATAAAACGATCGAAATTTATGCAACAGAAATAAAACGATCGGAAGAAATTATAGAACCACTCAATTATGGTAGCGATATCAAAACAAAATCCAAACTACAGTTTTTAGAAGCAAGAAAAAATTATCTTGAAAACCCATCAATGTATAATGGTAATTTGAAAATTCTAGATGCTAATGGAAATGATAAAACGAAAGCAATGGCCGATCGTCTGAAAAGGATGAATACTTTTCTAGACTAAAAAATAAACTAACTTTAATTTTAAAACAACAATTATGAAAAAATTATTTTTTGTTGGAGCATTAGCTCTACCGTTATTGACATTTGCTAAAAGCCAAGAAAAGCAAAATGTAAAGTCAGAAGAAACTGTGAAGTTAAAAGAATTTGTACTCAAACAAAAGGAAAAAGCAATATTGGCAGTAATCTTACCAAACTGGTCAGTTTCTTATGTAAATGTTTGCGGAACAATAAATACGGTGTTCTTTGAATCAGATAATCCCGACGGAAACCCAGAATTTATTAGAGAACTAGCTTATGCTGTTAATTCAACTTATGATATTTGTTAATTAAATATATTATTGAGCATAATCAGGTTGATTCAAAAAATATATGATGAAAAAAAGCTTAATGATTGATGTATCTTAATTGTATACCAATCAAAAATTAATTCCCTCCACCTGCAACAGCAGGTGTTTTTTATGTTTATTTTTATTTCAAAAAAGAGACTCCGG
>CBFGVN010000696.1:0-1640 GCA_965651845.1 uncultured Chryseobacterium sp.
ACATCTTCATTGCTTTCTTCCAGCCACCCCGAAGTTTTTATTTTCCTATCATCACAATCAGCTCCTAGAATAATTTTCTCTGAACCATATTTTTCAATTAAATCAAAAGAAAACTCACAATCTTCAACGGCAATACTTCCGATGGTGATTTGTTGTGCACCTGAATTAAAGGCTATTTCAATATCCTGTAAAGTTTTCAGACCACCGCCAAAATCAATTTGTAAAGATGTTTCTCTTGCAATATTTTCCAAGACTTTTTGATTAATAATGTTCCTGGATTTTGCACCGTCCAGATCAACCAGATGTAGAAACTGAATCCCAAAGTTTTCAAATTCTTTTGCAATTTCTACTGGGTTTTCATTGTAAATTTTCTTTGTATGATAATCTCCCTTTGTCAGACGTACACATTTTCCGTCAATAATATCAATAGCAGGAATAATTTTCACATTTAAAGTTTTAAAAAGTTTTTTAATAATTCACTACCTATCCTTCCTGATTTTTCAGGGTGAAACTGCATTGCAAAAAAATTATCCTTTTGCAAAGATGCACTGAAAGGCAAAATATAATCACAGATAGAAGTTGTATATTCAGATAATTCACAATAAAAACTGTGAACAAAATAGACATCACTTTCTTCTTCAATTCCTGAAAAAACAGATGAATTAAAAGTAGAAATAGTATTCCAGCCCATATGTGGAACTAAATTTTTAGGTGGAAATTTTTTAACATTAATATCAAAAATTCCCATCCCGATTGTATTTCCTTCTTCATTGTTTTTGCACATCAGCTGCATTCCGAGGCAGATTCCCAAAACAGGTTGCGTGAGTGTAGGAATTAAATCATCCAAGCCTTTTTTATTTAAATTTTTCATTGTTGAAGATGCCTCTCCAACGCCGGGAAATATAACCTTGTCAGCTTTTTGAATTATCTCAAAATCGTCGGTGATTATGGATTCTGTTTGCAGTCTGCTTAATGCATTTTGTACGGAATTTACGTTTCCGCCATTGTATTTTATAATAGCAATCATCTTATAAACTTCCTTTGGTTGATGGTAAATTGAAATTTTGATCAGTCTGTTTCACCGCCATTTTTATTGATTTTGCAAAAGCTTTAAAGACAGATTCGATTTTATGGTGATCATTCTCTCCTTCAGCTTTAATATTTACATTACATTTAGCCGAATCGGTGAAAGATTTAAAGAAATGATAAAACATTTCTGTAGGTACATCTCCTATTTTTTCACGATTAAAATCAACATTCCAAACCAGCCATGGTCTTCCGCCAAAATCAATAGCAACCTGTGCCATACAATCATCCATCGGAAGCAGAAAGCCATATCTTTCAATTCCTTTTTTAGTTCCTAAAGCTTTTAAAACAGCCTCACCTAAAACAATTCCGGTATCTTCAATGGTATGATGCTCATCAACCTGAAGATCTCCTTTTGCTTTAATTTTTAAATCTAAATTTCCGTGTTTCGAAATTTGTTCAAGCATATGGTTAAAAAAATGTAACCCTGTTGAAATTTCAGAATTTCCATTTCCATCGAGATTCACTTCAATTTCGACTTCTGTTTCATTGGTCTTTCTTATAATTTTTGATTTTCGTGGAATTTGTTTTAAATAAGAATAAATTTCACTCCA
>CBFGVN010000697.1:0-1640 GCA_965651845.1 uncultured Chryseobacterium sp.
TCAGATTATGGTAATGTAAAACATTCTACTAATGGTCCGAACAGATGTGGGATTAGTTTAACACCTGCAGACATTTACTGGTTGGGTGACGATAAAAGCCAGAATACCAAAATGAAGATTAGATTCAGCCGGGGAGTAAGCAATTTTAAAGTAATACAAGCCGGAACACATGCCAGAGAAACGTTTACTTTTACTTTAAAATATAAAGGTGTCGCTGTTTCTCCGACTGTAACGGTTTCCCCGGTTGGAGGATGTAACGATCAATTCCAGATTACAAAACCAGCCAGTAATAAAGTGGAAGTTAAGTCACTGAATAACTGGAAGTGGATGGTAGACGGAACAGGTATTATTTACAATATCGGCGGGGTTTGGTTTGATGAGATTGATATTACTGCACTGGAAACGACAAACCAACAAAATGGAAGCAGTTTTAATTTTTGTGTAGGAGATGTTTTATAACTCCTATACTTTAAAATTTATTTTTAATTCAATAAAATATACAGAAACTCTTCACATAGTTCAGTTTTTTATTTAGTGTTTGTGTTTGCAGACACAGGGGCAAAAACCTTGTAATACCATTGCTGATGCCCCTGCTGTCTTTTTAAATGCAATAACATACAAGTATTGTTCCTGTAAAAAATACAAATTATATATACAATATCTCAATCTGGCAGGAACTTACAAAAAATAAATTTATTCATTTCAAATTTTAGTTAGTGATTGGATTTGGTTTGAGCCGGAAATTTCCTTTGTGAAGTTTCCGGCTTTTTAATTATTAAAAAATTGTTCAGACAGAATAAAAAAAGCCCGCTTGATGCAGGCTTTTCAACGTATTAAAAAAATAATAAATGTAAACTTCCAAACATTACAATTATTGATGTATCTGTATTTTTATCATTAATGAAAACTGAGGGATGTCTCATTAATTTTTACAAAAATTCTTGTGTTTTTAGAATCTCGCGGTTGATAGAAGTTTAATTTTTATTTTCAGGTTATCGGGAAAAATTTTAATATTTATCATTCCTCATCATTTTTACAGCCCTAATTTCTTTTTGACAGCCTGCATTTCAAATTCCATCTTTTTGATTTTTATTTTTTGCTGTTCTATTTCTGCCTGCTGCTCCTGAATAGCTTTTGTTAAAGCCGGGACAAGTACAGCATAATCCACAGCCCAGGCTTCTTTGCTGTCATCTTTTGGTTTGTGAACAGCTTCGGGAACAAGTTTATAAAGTTCCTGAGCCAGGAAACCGATTTTATGCTGAGTATTCAATTCGGGATCTACAGCGGGTTTTCCGTTTTTAATCTCTGTATTGTCAGAAATTTCATATTGTTTAGGCTCTAAGGCTAAAATCGTTTTGAGACCATAATTAATTTCTTTAATCTGAGTTTTCAGACGCATATCGGAAGTATTAACGAAACCTCCTGCTGCATAGACCGTTCCGTTACCGTCGATCCACATAGGAGTGTTGCCGTTGTATCTGTACTTAAACCCGTTGGTACCCAGATAAATCTGAGTAGGCTGAGCCGGATTCAGTGTATTGTACCCACTCAAATCAAGGTGTCCTGCCGTAGCTGAAATTCTATTTCCGCCGCTGGTTTCTGATATTTCGGGTCTGTTCATATAAATATCGCCATTCCCA
>CBFGVN010000698.1:0-1636 GCA_965651845.1 uncultured Chryseobacterium sp.
ATATTGAATCAACAATTCTGATTTGATAATTATCGCCATTCCTGTTGATGCCGCAAGAAAATTATTACCCTCCGTTTTAGATTTAATTTCTGAAAACCAAACCGTAATGGATGCCGGATCTACAAAAGCCGGAATTGTACGTGCGGTAAAAGATCACCCTAAACGTTCGAGATTTGTAGCTTTCCACCCGATGTGGGGAACAGAGAACAGTGGTCCGAAATCGGCCATTTCAGACAGTTTTTCAGGAAAAGCGGGAGTTATTTGCAATAAAGAAGAATCTGCCGAAGATGCTTTACAAACGGTCGAAAAAATCGTCGAAAGTCTTGATATGCATCTAATTTACATGAATGCAGAAGATCATGACGTTCATACGGCGTATATCTCACATATTTCACATATTACATCTTATGCTTTAGCCAATACCGTTTTGGAAAAGGAACGTGAGGAGGAAACGATTTTTCAATTGGCGAGTTCGGGTTTTTCGAGCACGGTACGTCTCGCAAAATCTCATCCTGAAATGTGGGTTCCGATTTTTAAACAAAATAAAGAAAATGTTCTCGATGTTTTGAATGAACATATTTCTCAATTAAGAAAGTTCAAAGCCGCTTTGGAAAAAGAAAATTTCGAATATCTCGGAGAATTGATTTCTAATGCTAATAAGATAAGGGGAATTTTGGATAAATGATTAAAAGTAGATGTTTCGAGAGCCTCAGCATACACTGGCAAATTATTACGTTAATTAAACGGTTGGTATTCGCGATGTCATGCTGAGGCTCTCGAAGCATCTATTTCCAATGATAAAAAGAGCTATAAATTACTCATTACCAATTACTTATTACTCACATTTTAACATTCCGGAACATTCACCGCAATGGCTAATCCGCCTTCCGAGGTTTCTTTAAACCTATCATTCATAGAAAGTGCGGTTTCCCACATAGTTTGGATTACCTCATCCAGTGTTACTTTTGCTTTTGCCGGATCACTTTCCAATGCAATATTAGCTGCCGTGATGGCTTTTATAGCCCCCATCGTATTCCTTTCGATACACGGAATCTGCACCAGACCTTTAATAGGATCGCATGTCATTCCCAAATGATGTTCCATTGCTATTTCAGCGGCCATTAACACCTGTCCCACACTTCCTCCAAGAATTTCCGTAAGACCGGCCGCAGCCATTGCTGAAGAAACTCCGATTTCTGCCTGACAACCGCCCATTGCTGCAGAGATCGTAGCATTTTTCTTAAATAAAGTTCCGATTTCTCCCGCCACCAAAATAAATCTTACAATATCATCATCGCTGATAAATTCTGTGAAAGCTTGGGAATACATTAAAACCGCCGGAATTACACCACTTGCCCCATTGGTAGGAGCTGTAATGATTCTTCCGAAGCTTGCATTTTCTTCATTCACCGCTAACGCAAAACAAGCGATCCACTTATTGATATTGGTAAAATTTTCTTCGGCATCAACCACCTGCTGAAACCATTCATCTTTATTTTTATAGATTTTGTCGCCTAATAATTTCCTGTTGATTCCGGCTGCTCTGCGGGAAACGTTCAGTCCGCCGGGAAGAATTCCTTCTTTATTTACTCCTTTGTAAATACATTCTTTGATCTGCTGCCAGATGTAAAGTGCT
>CBFGVN010000699.1:0-1632 GCA_965651845.1 uncultured Chryseobacterium sp.
CGATCTGGATAAAAAACAATGGCAGAATCTCGGCTTTACTTAAAAACAAATCTCAACCATTCTCAATTATAAAAAAATTGTCGGCGGAAAATTTGTTTCCAAAGAACAGTTTAAAAAATGCTTCGCTGTTTCTGCAGATAAATTCAGTGAGCTAGAATCATACATTTTACTTCCTGAAACCAATAGAGAAGCGAAATCTCAAAACTTTAACCATTTTGAGAAAAAGGCAATTACTGTTTCCGGCAAATTCAATCCTGATCATTATTCTGCCAATGATTGGGTGAAAATGGGTTTCAGTGAAAGGCAGGCCGAAGCGATTTTAAAGTATAAAAGCTTTTTAGGAGGAAGTTTCGTAAGTAAAGAAAAATTTAAAGAATGTTTTATCATTAATGAAGAAAACTACAGAAAAATTTCACCTTATTTAATTCTTCCAGAAAAAACACCAAGCAATTATAGAAGTTTTGCTAAAAACTTTAATACAGAAAAAAATAAAATTCAATATCATTCTTTTGATCCCAATATTTTAGATTTTGATGGTTGGAAAGCATTAGGTTTTTCCGATAGGCAGGCTCAGACAATCATCAATTATCGTGACCGAAATCTGAAAGGAAGCTTTAAAAATGTTGAAGATATTCAGAAATGTTTTGTGATTTCATCTGAGAAATTTAATGACCTGAAACCTTACATCAGACTGAATCCATCGACAATTGTTCTGAATAATGATGCTCCGAAAACGAAGGTCATTCAAGAAAAAACAGATTTCTCAAAAACAGACTTAAATGCCATAACTTTCAAACAACTTCTAGAATTTGGGCTGGATGAAAAAAGTGCCGGAATGATCATCGGTTTTAGAAAAAAATTAGGAGGATTCGTCAATAAAGAACAGATTTTAACAACTTATAATATTGATAAAGAACTTGTGCAAAAACTCCTTTCCATTGCACCTTTAAACTCTTCAAATGTACAGAAATACACTCTCCTTGACGCCCCCGAAGAATGGCTGAAAAATCATCCTTATTTCAAATATTCTGCAGATAAAATTATTTTCTACAGATTGAGTGAAAAAGATGAAAAGAAAATCTGGAAGCTTTTAAAAACAAAACCTGAATATGAAACAAGGATGAAGCTTTATCTTAAGTGATGAGGAGTTTCGAGATACTGGATTTGGAGTTTTTGGGATGCTTCGACGAGCTCAGCATGACATCGCTACAAATAACTGAAACAGTTAGTATTAGCGATGTCATGCTGAGCCTGCCAAAGCATTTCTATTTTAAATTAGATAAATGTCTAATCAAAAGTTTTACTTGATCCTTCCAAAAGTTTATTTAAGGCAGCAAGCTCTTCATCAGTTAAATCTCTCCATTTTCCGATGGGAAGATCCAATTTGATATTTAAAACACGGATTCGTTTCAGTTTTTTTACTTCGTAACCAAGATATTCGCACATTCTGCGGATCTGTCGGTTTAGCCCTTGTGTCAGAACAATTCGGAAATTCATTTCATCAATTTTTTCTACTTCGCATTTTTTGGTGACTGTGTCTAAAATCGGAACTCCGTTTCTCATTTTATCCAGAAATTTCGGAGTGATAGGCTTATCTACCCTTACAATATATTCTTTTCCGTGATTATTTCT
>CBFGVN010000700.1:0-1631 GCA_965651845.1 uncultured Chryseobacterium sp.
AATATTAAATGATCTGAACGAAGTTGTTACAGAGCTCTGCACCACAACATTTCCATTGGCATCGATTCCCAGAGGTGAGGTATTCGCTGCCGGCGGAGTTACATTATTGATATTGGAGAACTTCAAACCCGAAGATCCCTCTACTCCGGATGCAATTTCCATTTTTGCTGTAGGAGTGTTGGTTCCTATTCCCACCCTGTTGCTAGCGGCATCCACAGAAAAAGTATCGCCGTTTACAGAAAAGGCATTCGTAGAAGTTCCGTTAAACGCAAGAGTGTGGCCCGCCTGTGTTACCGTTCTGTCTCCCGTTAAGGTTCCGTCAGAATTGTAAATATTCGTATTCAGCTTTACCCAGGCTGTTCCGTTGAAAAAGTAAAATCCGGTATTATCAATATTAATCGCAGTCCCCGTCTGCGTTCCGGTTGCTATATCATTAACATAAATAAGGGTTGAGGCTGCAATTCCGGTCATATTCTGGGCTCTTTGCCTGTCGATCCTTGGAATCAGTATTCCATCTACTGCTGTTGTTATTCCGGTGGCGTTTTTTGCTGCTATGTCAAACGTTGCGGCAGGCGTAGGAGTATTAATACCAACTTGAGCAAAAATTCCATAAGGAATTAAAAAAGGCAATAGTATTTTTTTCATTTTTAATTTTAAGTTTAATTAAATATGTTTTGGAAATTCAGTGTACCGCAATAGCACTTATTTGAGTTGAAAAATTGAATTATCTGTTTGCTAATTGCCAGACAAAAGTATCACACTATTGGGAATCATAAAAGAAAACACCTTGTCTTTTTCAGGAAAAAAACAAGGCACAATCTATTTGTAAATTATTGATTATAAAATATTTAAACTTCTTCCTTTTGATTTTATTCCTGCAGATATTTTATGAACAAAGAAGGTGATAAAGAAGTTACTTTCTTAAATATTTTACTGAATTTGCTGTGAGAAGAAAAACCAACTTCATCTGCTAAAGAAGCCATTTTATAGTTCCGGTACTGGGGTTCATTTTTGAGCTTTTCAATGATATAATTAATCCTTAATTCATTAATATAATTATTGAAATCTTTCTCTTTATGGGTATTGATAACATAGGAAAGATATTTGGTATTGGTTTCAAAACGGCCTGCCAAAAAAGGAAGGGAAATATTTTTATTATTGAAGAGAGTCGATTTCTCAAACTTATCCAATTTTGCGAGCAGCTTTTCTTCCGTTTCAGAAGTCATTAGCATTGGAATTTCGTTATTTTCTACGGAAGCCTTTTCTTCTACTTCTATGGCAATCGGAACAACCGGTTGAGGTCTTTCGTTAGATCTTCTTAATATTTCTTTAAATTTTTCATGATTTTTTCTTTGTTGTATTTTAGATCTTATGTATAATACAAGGATCAGAATAACAAGAAGTCCTGTAATGAATATCAGGTAGTTTTTCTGACTGCTTTTTTGCTCTGCATTTACTATCTTTTTGTCGAGATTAGTATAAGATTCGTCGATAAACTGACGGGTTTCTGAAGTTATTTTCTCTTCTATCGTATCCTGTTTTTGTGCAACATCTTTTAATTTTTCAATATTTTTGGTCTTTAAATAATATTTCTCTACGGTATTATAAACATCACTTTTTATACCAAAATA
>CBFGVN010000701.1:0-1627 GCA_965651845.1 uncultured Chryseobacterium sp.
ATACCTATAATATTAAAGGCTGGCTGACCAGGATCAATGATCCTGCTAACCTTAATGGGAAACTGTTCGGGTATAAGATGAAATACAATGAAGTGGAAGGATTACAAACTCCTAACAGCGATTATCCTGCCTTACAGGTAAAGCCAAGATACAATGGAAACATTGCTGAAGTAGATTGGAAAACCGCTACTGATCCTAATGATTATTTAAGAAGGTATGGTTATGTTTATGATGGTTTAAACAGGCTCTCTGCCGGATTTTACCAAAGAGAAGATAATCCTTCTGCCCAAGAATATTTTGAGAAAATAGATTATGACCTTAACGGGAATATTTCCAATTTAAAAAGATCAGCAGCAAAAGGTAATAGCACTGTAGCATCGCTTATTGATAATCTTACATATACGTATGCCGGAAGCAATAGGCTGAATACGGTTACAGACTCATCTACTGACTATAGAGGGTATCCCGACACATCAGGAGTGACAATAGGCTATAACGACAACGGAAGCATGACCAGCCAGCCGGATAAGGGGATTTTGCAGATTGATTACAATATTCTCAATCTTCCGAAATATATCAAATTTAACCAGTTTATTGAGGGAAGAGGTGGCGCCGTGTATGTAAACTCTACTTACAGCTACAGAGCAGACGGATCCAAAACAGGAAAAATATACACCTATAAAGATCCGCTTATCAGCAATACTTTAGCTACCACAACGACAGATTATCTTGATGGCTTCCAGTATGAGGCAAAATCTAGCGGAACCGGATTTACTCCTGTTACCTTACAGTTTGTACCTACTTCGGAAGGCTATTATAATTTTGAAAATAATAAGTATATTTACAGCTACACAGACCACTTGGGAAATGTACGTGTAAGCTACTTTAAAAACCAGGCTGGCAGCGCAGAAGTTCTTGAAGAAAACAATTACTATCCATTTGGGATGAAGCATGAAGGATATAACCCAACAGCAGGAAATCCCGCTTACAAATACCAGTACAATGGCAAGGAATTACAGATAGAAACAGGGTGGAATGACTATGGAGCAAGGATGTATATGTCGGATATTGCAAGATGGGGAGTAATGGATCCAATGGCGGAAAGCAGCAGGGCATGGTCACCATATCGTTACGCTTATAATAACCCAATGAGATTTACTGATCCTGATGGAAGGTTAGAAAAAAATATCATTGATGGTATGATGGAACTAGGAGGAACTTGGACAAATACTGGAAGTGGGTTTTCTAATGGTTTAGGAACTAACCTTAGTTATGTTGGAGATGATAGATTAAAATCGGGATATCTTACTTCTACGCTCGGAAGTAATATTTGGGATTCTATTCTTAGTGGGACTAGTGGTAATCCAAATTTCCAATTTCCAAAAGGACAGGAAGAATATTATAAAAAGAATTATCCTGCTTTTTATAACTTAGTGAAAAATCAATTACCCAATATGGTTAAAGATGAGAATTTTTTAGGAGCTTTAAGTATAGCTAGTGGTTTTTCAACAGACGAATTAAAAGAAATATTTACTTATGGAAAAGGAATGTATATAAAAGTCATGGATTTGTCAACTGGAGATGCCGAATATTTACATGGAGGCTTGACAGAAGGTAAAACATTAAA
>CBFGVN010000702.1:0-1625 GCA_965651845.1 uncultured Chryseobacterium sp.
GACGGAAAAACAACTGTGGCATTAGATTTGACATTAACAGACGAGTTAAAGTCTGAAGGTATCGCAAGAGAATTCATCAACAGAATTCAGAACCTGCGAAAAGATAAGGATTTCGAATTGACAGATAGAATTAGCATCTTCATGGAAGAAAACTCACCTTTCCTGAATGATATTAAGAAAAATGAGGAATATATTTCGTCAGAAGTCTTGTCAAATAAAATAGAAATTGTATCTTCACTTTCAAATTTTAACGAAATCGAAATAGATGAGGTTAATTTTAAACTAAATATTGAAAAAAATTAACATATAGTTATTGTTTTTCAAATTCCATTTCATAATTTTATTAAAAAAGAGAAAAGAACATGTCAGACGAAAGAGTAAGATACAGTGATGCTGATTTACAGGAATTTAAAGCAGTTATCAAAGAAAAAATTGCGAAAGCTGAGAAAGATTTAGCATTGATCAATGAAAGCTTCATTAATGACCAGAATAATGGTACCGATGATACATCGCCAACTTTTAAGGCTTTCGAAGAAGGAGCTGAAACTTTGAGTAAAGAACAGAACGCGATTTTGGCAGGAAGACAAGAGAAATTTATCAGAGACTTAAAAAACGCTTTAATAAGAATTGAAAACAAAACTTACGGTGTTTGCAGAGTAACCGGTAAATTGATTCCTAAAGAAAGACTTTTGGCAGTTCCTCACGCTACACTGAGCATCGAAGCGAAAAATATGCAGAAATAACCGTTAGGTTAGTAAAATAAATTTGGGTTTATATCGTATTTCATGAAATACTTTATAAACCTAATTTTTAATTTATATCCATGAGCGAATTATTAATTTTAGTAATTATTGTCGTTGCAGTTGTAGCGTTTTTCAACAGAGACTGGATCAAAAACAGATTCTTTCCCGATAAACAAAAGAATTACACGATTGATGATAAGTTTAATTCCGATAAACGCGAAAGGGAAAAGGAAATCGACAAACTTTTGAGTAAGATGGGCAAAAACGGAATCAATGATTTATCTGAAAAAGATAGAAAAAGACTTGATGAATTGTCCAAAATGTAGAATAAAAGCAGTTAAAATTTAGAAATCTTGAAAAAAATCTTAGCCGTAACATTTTTAATATTGTTAATCGATCAGGCTTCAAAAATTTACGTAAAAACACATTTTAATCTGGATGACAGCATCTCTGTTTTCCCGGGATTCAAGCTAACTTTTGTGGAAAATCCAGGAATGGCTTACGGGCTTCATTTCGGTGGAATTATCGGAAAATATTTTCTTGTCTTTATAAGAATTATTCTGATCGGAGGAATGATTTATTTATTCAAGAAATGGCTGCAGAGAGGAGAATCCAATTACCTTCTGATTCCTATGGCGATGATTTTTGCGGGAGCAATCGGAAATTTAATCGACGGAATGTTTTACGGTTTAATCTTTGACAGCGGAACAGTTTATGACCCAAGCATCGACCGATGGATCGGTTACGGTGGAATTTCGAAGTTTGTTCCGGTAGGCGAAGGCTATTCTACCTTCATGAAAGGCTGCGTGGTAGATATGCTTCATTTTCCGCTAGTGGATTGGCATGTTCCGGAAAGCTGGCCTTTAATAGGCGGAAAGCATA
>CBFGVN010000703.1:0-1624 GCA_965651845.1 uncultured Chryseobacterium sp.
GATCAGACCGAAGAACTTAGAGCATTACAGGATACCCTTTATTTCATAGGAGGGAAGTGGAGAATTCCGGTTATTAATTCTATTTGTAACGGCAACAGACGTTTCCGTGAAATTGAACGAAGCATTCCCGGAATTACTACAAGAATGCTTTCAAAAGAATTAAAAGATATGGAAATGAATAAGCTGGTAAAACGAACCGTTTATCCGGAAACACCGGTTTTAATTGAATATGAGCCGACGGAATATTGCAGAACTTTCGGAAAGATTATCAGTGAAATGATCAATTGGGGCAGGGAACACCGTAAAGTAATTGTTGAGGGATAATTTCCTGATTTGCATGAAAATTATTAATCATATCATTAAATCTTTTCATTTTTATTGAATAGCTTTTATATCTACCTTTGTAAAAGTAAAACTAAAAACAAAACAAAATGGTAGAAAATGAAATCAGAGCAATGCTTGAAAGATATTTCGATGTATTGCAGACACAAGATCTTAATGAATTCGATAAAGTATTCAATTCCAATAGTGTATTGTATTCTGCACAGGATGGTAACTTCGTAGTAAGACCATTCCAGGAATACAGAGAAATGGTGAAAAATAGAAAATCTCCTGTAGAGATGGGATCAGGCCGTAAAGACGAAGTGGTTTTTTTAGATATTTTATCAGATACGATGGCTTTTGCCAAAGTACGTTTACAATTATTTGATAATATAATGGTAGACTATTTAAATCTGGTAAAAGTAGACGGAAACTGGAGCATTGTTTCTAAGTTATTCTATAGAGAAGGTCCGGCTTCATAATCTAAAATAAAGGGTTCAGTATTATTGAGTATTGTGGATTTCCGCTTTCAGGTAATCGATAAAGCTGTTAAAATATTGAGGATGTTTTAATGCCTTTAAGACCGCAATGTACTGAATCCTTTTTAAACCCTTTTTGCCGATTCTTACTGTTTTCAGGGAAGGATCATTCTTCAGATATTGCTTTGCAGACCATTCCGACATGGTCATGACTCCCATTTCCGCTTTTACCATAGATAAAGAAGCTTCGGTAAGAGGAATCGGGGTTATCTTTTTTGGAGTAATATTTTCGGGTTTTAAAAATTGATCATAGAGCGTCACCTTGTCAATAGGCAAAGAGTGGATGATTAGATTTTCATCGATAAAATCATGGGGCGACACATATTCTTTGGATGCCAATCTATGGTTTTCGGAAACAATCAAAACAATTTCATCTTCAAAAAGTTCCAGAAATTCTACATTTTCATTTTTTGCAGGATCACTGATGATCGCAATATCCAAAGTGCGATCCAGAATTCCTTTTAAAGGATTGCTGGTGATTTCCACAACAATATTCAGATCAATTTTCGGATAAGAATCCTGAAATTTCTTCAATAAAGGGGCAAGCCAGTGGTATCCTGAATAGCACTCACTACAGAAATTGATGCTTCCGACATCTCCATGAATCAAATTATTAATTTCATTTTGAGTATCATGAAGTTTGTTAATAATCTCATTTGCTGTATGATAAAGCTTTTCTCCGGCTTCTGTAAGGATAAGTTTCTTATTATTTCTGGTAAAAATATCCGTTCCCAGCTTTTGCTCAGCTTCCTTTAATTGATGGC
>CBFGVN010000704.1:0-1615 GCA_965651845.1 uncultured Chryseobacterium sp.
AAATTATCCCCTTGTGGGATATTATCTATAGGAGAAGTATAGCCTGAACCTTTGCCTTTTGGTACTGCTGCAGTAGGATTTACACAAATACACCCTATACATCCTCCATTCCCGCCTCCACCGGAAGCTCCGAATAAGTGACCGATATCATAATTAGCATTTCCTATAATAGTAGTTAATGTATTTTGAAGTTCTAAGTTCCATGCTCCTGCAGCTCCTGCAGCAGCAGCAGAATACGGATCCGTAGCAGCATTGGTATAAATTATATCTTCATTATTGGATATAAGAATCATTCTTGCCGCAAAATCCTTTTCAAAAATCCCATTTACACGGGTCATCGTATTATTCATTGCGGCTAAAGCCTTTGCTTTTGTTCCTCCAAAATATTGAGCATATTCGCCGGTACAAGAGAGTGCGAGTCTAAACTTTCTAAGGAAGGCATCATCTGCATTTGGCCTTGTTGTAAGGTTAAGGATTTCCTTTTGTGCTATATCTGCCACTTTACACTCAAATTGGGTTAAGTCTTCTTTTTTATCAGATTTTTTGTACACAACATAAACGGATAAATCTTTAGTATAAGGTTCAATAAATACAGCAGAATCGTCTTCATAAATCTCCATGGTAGATAAACCCAATTCTGAAATACTAAAATAAATAATCAAACCAGGATCTTCAATATTCTGTCCTATATAAGATCTAATATCTGGATATTTTTTAGCAAGTTCTGGAGCAAAATTAGAATCTTCAACAACTCGAAAATCTTTCATTTCACCTGAAACACCAGGAAATGAAACAATTATGCCAGATTTTTGATCTGCAATAATTCTTTCAGAAGCTTTTTCCAATACCTTTTTTAACCCATTAAAATCTAAAAGATAAAGTTTTGGGGACTCGATTGAAATTTTATTTTCAAATACATCTGAAATACTTTTTAATGAGCTTTTCGTCCATAAAGTATCTGTCTGAGCGAAAGAAATGCCTGAAATGACGAGCATTCCGATCATAAATAAATTTGTTTTCATAATAAATATTTATTATGAAAACAAATTTATAGTAATTATTCTTTAAAATTAGATGGCTTTAGTCATGTATTTCTGGACATGTAAATTTTTTAAAACAATATAATTTATTTGAAAAGTACCTCAGGATGAGAAGAAGAAAAGTTAAAAAACGAATGGTTTTCATAAAACTAATAATACAAACTCTTTCTTGACGACTGGTCATTTATCTGGATGGAGTTGCTACTTATTACATATATAAATTATATACTTATAAATGCATTTTTTTGACATTAATAAAAAAGACTATGCTATTTCTATCTTCTTTAAAATTACGGACAATTCTTTAAAATTAAATATTTATGGAGCCTATTTTTCAATATTTTAATTTGGAGATGTATTATATTTTAACATTATTAATGTTATTCTTTCAATCATAACATTTTAATTATCAGTCATTTATATTTTTTTGGCATAAAATTTGTTTTGGAAGTTCAACATAAAAAAGAATTGAAATGAAAAATTTTCAATATTTGAGATCTCATTCTGATCTTTGATTACTTTAACGTCTATCGTTACCTTACATGATTATTCTACTTTTGAAAAAGAACTCCAAT
>CBFGVN010000705.1:0-1611 GCA_965651845.1 uncultured Chryseobacterium sp.
GAGGGTTCTGATAAGCTTAATTTATACCTCTTTAGATAAATGGTTCAGATGCTTTTAGCAATCTGATGTTAGGGTTAAACAATGAATACTTAAGACAAATTCTCTTCTTCCGTAGCCTATGATCATGTAAGCTATGGTACTGTTTCTAAGTGTACACTCTTTTATATATTGATTACCATGAAAAAAATTCCGAATGGATTTCTATTGTAGTGACACATCCTTCACTACATTGGTTACTGATCTTTTTGGTACTGAATTGAGTTCTTCATGATATTAGTATTTTGGGTTTGGTTATGTAAAATTCTGAAATAAAATCTGTTAAACAGATTGCAAATAGTGATAAAAACAGTGCAAATAGTTACAAAAATATTGCAAATAGTACTTAACGCAGCATAATATTTTCTACAACAAGCCTGGGAATATCTTTAAAAGGAAACCTGTACTTTCTGTGAAAAAGCTTATAGAGCAGGCTATAATCTGTAAACTCATGCTTATAAGCAATTTCTTTGATACTTAAATCCGTAAGCATAAGATCATCCAGAACTTCCAGCATTTTGTATTGCTGATAAAAATGATAAAAGGTAGTTCCCAGATAAAGTTTGCTGTCTTTTTGAAACCCCGTATAGCTTTTACGATACCCGGAACACAAAGCACGAAGAGAGGTAGAAGGGTTTTGCAGGTAAGTATCCCATAGTTCTTCCAAATATCTCGGAATATTGTAGCCTTGTATTTGAGAATTGGGCATGGCTGTTTCATGGAGCAGGCTGTATGCAAGAGCCTGGTCTCTTTTATATATACAGATTCCGGAAAACAGAAAAGTTTCCCTCATAGTGGTAAAATGTATATGGATCGGAGTAATGGACGTTTTATCCGGATTATTTTGTTGTAAATAGGATAAAATGATATTGTGGACAGATCTGAGGTAATCCTTATTAATGGATTCGCCATTTACTACCACGACTTCATTTAAAGTATGTTTTATAAGTAATTGTTTTCGATAATAATTGTTATAGTCTTTTGATAAGATATGTAGTGTTTTAAGGAGTTTTATATAAGTCTTCAACATAGTTCCACTATGATGCAAAAGCTCTTCGAGCGGTCTTATCGTTAAGACCGATGTCTGGATAGGAAGATTGGAAAATTTTACCATAGCTTCCTGAACTTTTTTGTCAATAAGTGAAACTAAAAAAATATGCATAATATGATGAATCAATTCTTTTCAGAAAGAGGATGGAAAACAAAATAGTACCACCGGGTGTAATTCCGAAAAAAGACGTCTTTTTTCAGGAAAAATGACAATAAAAAGCACATTATAAGTTCCTGTCAATAGCTTGCTTACAAGGATTTAACTTCTTTTAATGAGTTTTTTTAAGTTCTTGATTTCTGTTTCAAAACTATAAGGAATACATACATAAAAAAAATACTTGTGGATCCGATTTATAAATTTTTAGGATCCTATTTATAAATAGGATCCACTAAAAGATCTCTTCTAAGCGTGTGTTAATAGTCGTTTACAGAAATTTATTTTTTTTTACAAGACTCGTTTTGTTTTTTTAGTTTTGATCCTGTAAAGTTTTATGAATTTTATAATATATTCCCAAAATATATTTT
>CBFGVN010000706.1:0-1589 GCA_965651845.1 uncultured Chryseobacterium sp.
TAATTTTTAGTGTATATACAAAATTCAAAACTTAGTGTCTATTTTACCGTATTTTTCGGAAAATTCCTATCTAATTTATAGATTATATACAAACAAATCTAAAAATAAAAAAAAAGAGATACTCTCTTGTAGTATCTCTTCTTTCTCTTAAGTTATCATTAAAACCAATTATTCACTGTATTTGCAGCATTCATCCAAATATTGCTGAAGAAGTTACCAATACTACGGACAGCGAGAGAGAACCATCCAGCTTTTTCGACAGATTCGTTTGTCACAACCGGCGTCATGCTATCTGTAGTTTGACCTCCTACATAGCCTAGATCTTTGAGAGTGCTGTTTGTTGCACTCACATAAGCAACTGTTTCTCCTTTTTTAATAGGAGCAACAACTTTTTGATCGTTCATAACTTTATCGTTTAACTTAAAGTTGATTTTAGTATGATCTTTTTGACCTTTTTCGGTAATAATCTTTACCGAATTCTTTGGAGAAACGGAAGCTTCTTTTGATTTTCCTTTAGCAACATCAATTGTTTCATACCCTTTGATCTCGCCGTTAGCAGGCACTACTTCTTTTAACTGAAAATGACTAAAAGCATAATCCAATATCTTTTTCGTTTGAGAAAAACGAGCAGCTTCCGTAGACTTGCCGTTTTCCTTGGCATTCATTACAACTGTTATGTATCTTACCCCGTTACGCTCTGCAGTTCCAGTGAAACATTGACCTGCAAAATCTGTATGACCAGTTTTTAAGCCGTCTACGCCGCTGTAGGCAGCTGAAAAACCTGGGAGCATCTTGTTCCAATTGTTCATTTTTGTTTCGCCTTGTTGCCCTTGTCTAAACATCTTAGAAGGAGTTTTAGCTACTTCCAAAGATTCTGGATAATCATGAATTAAGTGATAAGCAAGGGTAGCAACTGCCCGAGCCGATAGAAGGTTCTCATCTTCTTTCTTAGTTCCTTTTGGATACATTCCTTTTAGCAAAGAATTAGAAAGACCGGTAGAATTGACAAATTTTGATTCACCCATATTTAATCTTTTTGCCGTTTTATTCATTAACTTAATAAAACCTTCTTCAGAACCACTGACAGCTTCAGCTAAAGCAATTGCAGCTCCATTAGCTGAATAAATAGCCATGGCATCATATAATTCTTTCACCGTGTATTTTTGGTTTTCAATTAACGGTACATTCGATAATCCATAATCCTGAGAAATTTTAGCTGCATATTTACTAACTGGCACACGTTGATCCCAAGATAATTTCTTATCTTTTATGGATTCTAATACTAGGTATTCCGTCATCATTTTTGTCATGCTTGCAATACCTAATAAAGCATCCGTATTTTTCCCGTATAATACTTTCCCCGTACTTGCCTCTACTAAGATCGCTGCATCTGCTTCAACGCCAATATCATCTGTTTTAGGAGCAGCTGATGCTTGTGTAGAGACAAAAAATACGCTGGCCATTAACATAACAGCAATGACACAAATTAATTGTTTCTGTACTGCGTTTCTCACTCTATACCCTCCAAACGTAAACTCACATAAATGTAATTTTATCATACTAAAATTTAAAAAAATAGATAAAGAAGT
>CBFGVN010000707.1:0-1581 GCA_965651845.1 uncultured Chryseobacterium sp.
ATTCTCATCACATAAATCAGGTAAATATTCGGGACAAGAGCTATCATAAAACTGGTAATAGAAAAAACAGCCAATGAAGCCACAGCAACCTTGTAACGACCAAAACTATCGATAATACTTCCGATAAAAATCTGACTGATCCCGTTACTAAACATAAACAAAACCAAAGAAAGCTGAATCGCCGCCGAAGAAACGTGCAGATCTTTCGCCATCGAAGGCAATGATGGTAAATAAATATCCGTTGCAAATCCCGATAACGGAATTAAACCAAGAGCCAGAAATGTACTGAAGCCCTTATGATTAATGTCTAAATTTCTCATGTATATTATATTAATTATTAAATTAAAAAAGACCAATCGGTCTATATTTAGGTAAAAAATTTTAAATCAAATACGATTCAAAATCTTTTTTTATCGTTTCGATTACAATGGAAATCACTTCATCATTATCCATAATTCTCCTGCACATAATTGCTCCTTCAATCATTGTAAAAACCTTCGTACTGAAAACTTTTATGTCAATATCTTTCGAAACCTCATTGTTAGAGACTCCAAATTCAAGAATCCCTGCAATCCTACTTCTGGCCAAAGAAATCGACTGATTTACCCTTTGTTTGATCTCAGGATGCGTGTCGTCTGCCTCAATTCCGAAATTCAAAATCGGGCATCCCCCTGAAAGACTTTTATTTTCGTAAACATCCAGCAGATTATCAAGCTTTTCTTTGGCTGTTTTTCCAGCTGATACAGCTTCATTCAACCTTCCTGCCAAGGTAGAAGAAAGATAAGAATAGGCTTCTTTACAGATCTCATCTTTACTTTCAAAGTTGCCGTAAATCCCGCCTTTTGCCAGTTTGGTCGCTTCCATGATATCTGACATTGAAGTTCCTGCCATTCCTTTTTTATTGATGATAGGAGCTGCAGTTTCAATGATGAATTGTTTGGTTCTTTCAGCTTTGCTCATATCTTATAATTTTGATTCTGTAAATTTAGACCGTTCGGTTTAAAAATGCAAATATTTTTTAATAAACTTTAAATTTTAGAGATTTAATGGGTAATTTTAGAGAAAAAAAATCGTTTATAGACTTGTATTGAATACTGGAAATCTTTGTAACATAAATAATAAAACCGACATACAAAATGCCGGTTTAGAAAAAACAAAAATTGATATGGATATGATTAGATATGTGTTTTTTCTTGATTGAATAAATATTTTACTGAGACAAATTTATATTTATTTAGAATTAATAAAAATAATAACGAAATGATATTTATCACTTTTTGATGAAAATTTTGAATTTAAGAATTAAATCCTTGTCAGCTGATCCAGTTTTTTCAAAAGTGTAGGTATCCTGAAGGCTCCATGCATCCCTTCTGCTTTTGGCTTGATCTCATCAACATCAATTCCTATTGCTGTTAAAAATAATGGTGTTCTGCTTTCTCCACGGTAAATTAGCCTTCTCATGGAATCCGGGGAATTAAATACGTTTTTTGCAATTCCGATGACAGGATATTTCTGACCCAAAGCCTCAAACACATAGCCTGCCAAAACTTTTTTGCATTCGATATTTAAAGTGAAATATCC
>CBFGVN010000708.1:0-1577 GCA_965651845.1 uncultured Chryseobacterium sp.
GGTTGTCTAGCGATAGCTTCAAGAGCAGCAGCTCCGATTTTACCAAGACCGATACCTACACCTAGTACTACGATACCAGCACCTACAATTTTAGGGATTTCCATAATATATAATTTTAAAAAATTTGTTTCTTTTTACTATTTTAATTTTCAATTAGTGAGCAGCGTGGTGTTCGTGCTCATGCTCCTGCACTGCCATTCCGATGAACAAAGCTGATAACATGGTAAAGATATAAGCCTGTAAGAATGCTACCAATACTTCCAATAGATAGATTACCAATGTAAGGAACGGGAAAGCAACACCTGCTACAACGTTTTTGAATACATAGATCAATCCGATCAAACTCATTACTACGATGTGTCCTGCAGTCATGTTTGCAAAAAGTCGGATCATCAATGCGAATGGCTTAGTGATGGTTCCTAATAATTCGATTGGCAACATGATGATTTTCATTGGTACAGGTACCCCCGGCATCCAGAAGATGTGCTTCCAATAATCTTTATTTGCAGAAAATGTAGTAATTAAATAAGTAAGGATCGCCAATAAGAATGTCATGGTAATATTACCGGTAACATTGATTCCGAAAGGCATTAATCCTAATACGTTCAAGAATAAGATAAAGAAAAATACTGTCAATAAATATCCGATGAATCTCTTATATTTATGTCCGATGTTCGGGATAGCAATTTCGTCTCTTACGAAAATTACCAATGGTTCTAAAAATCTTGCTGCTCCTGTAGGAACCTGAGACTTTTTGTAAGATCTTGCCATTCCTGTGAACAATACCAACATGAAGATCGAAACCAGGATGATGATAAATACACTCTTCGTAATTGATAAATCTAAAACTTTTTCTGATGTAACGTGACCTTCTTTATCTTCTGCCAACGTTCCGTTTGCATCTGTCTTGTAAATCTTTTCGTGGTGTAGTTTGTAGAAATTTCCGTCTACTTCAGTCGGCTCCCCGTGCATGAATCCTTCTTTGTTGCTCATGAAAGCGTGAAATCCATTGTCATAAAAAATAACAGGAAGAGGAAACCCGATATGATGACCTTCTTTGTCTACCATCAATGTAAAGTCGTGAGCATCCAACAAGTGATGGGTGATGAACTCTTTGTTTTCTTTACTTACTTTGTCTTTTTCCGAAAGCTCTGTAGCTGGAGCCGCCTCAGCAGTAGCCTCACCGTGCTGTGCAGACACTAAGTTTAATACAAAAATACTGTAGAATAAAACTGTGAATTTCTTAAACATTGATAGGTTTTTTTCGTTGTGCAAAAATATAATAATTTTTCTAGTTTCAATAAATAATTTTACTGTTTTTTGTCATGATTAATTAGCTTAATTGCATAGTACGTAAGTAGTGTTGTCAGGACAAAATAGGGCATGATAAAATGAAATTTATACCCCGGAATCACTTCAAAGTTTAATTTTTTACGAATTAAATACATTAAAGCGAATTTTAATAAGATCAACCCGATCACAGACAATCCTAAAAACTCCGGCGCCACTTTATTGATTAAAACAATAAGGGTAATCATCAGCATAAACATCACACTCAGGAATAAATAAAATTTCAC
>CBFGVN010000709.1:0-1576 GCA_965651845.1 uncultured Chryseobacterium sp.
ACCCACATTTTGCCACACGATGCTCAAACGATATTGCGGATTGTGCATGAATGTGTACAAACGGTGCTTCGTCGGGATTGTTGAACTGAAAATTCTAAGCTCCTGATTATCTGAAGTTCTGCAAATCAATTCTTCCCGCCAGTCTCCAAATAAATCTGCCACCAAAGAAGGATTTTTCTTTGTTCCATTGTTGGATTCGCACTGAAAATCTTTAGCCTCAAATATTACGTTTGATTTAGAATTCTTCCAGTCCCATTTTGAAACCGATGTTCCGTCTAAAATTTCGCTTAAAAAATCTCCGTCCCAATAAATTCCCATATTAACAGCCGGATTTTTATCACTGATTTTATTTCCTTTGGCATCATAAAGACCTTTCACTCCTGCTCCGGCTGCCCAACATTCCGAACCTTCGTAACGAGGATCTATATTTAAAGATAAGCCTCTTCCAGGCCCTTGAAATTTACTTTTCTGACTGTATTCCAAAGAAGGTAATTTCCATAAAACTTCTCCCGTCGCACCTGCCCTGAAATGTGCTCCTGCATCGTCAAATCTTTCCTGAATGTCGAAAATTTCCAATCCGGGATGAGAAGGATTGAGATCACCGACATGCAAGGCATCACCGTGGCCATATCCGGTGCTGTTCAACACTTTTCCATTGTCATCAACCGTCATTGCTCCAAAAATGATTTCATCTTTTCCGTCGTTATCCACATCGGCAATGCTCAGGTTATGATTTCCCTGTCCGCGAAATTTCTTATTTTCTTCCGAGCTTTCAGTATCAAATAACCATCGTAGGCTGAGCTTTTTATCTTTGTAATCCCAGGCCGCAATCGCTGTTCGGGTATAATATCCTCTTGACATTATGACACTCGGCGTTTTACCATCCAGATAAGCAACAGCACCCAAAAAACGGTCTACACGATTCCCTTTTGCATCTCCCCATGTATCTGAAAGCTGCTCAGGGGTGGGATTTAAACTTCCTGCAAATCTTGGAACTTCATAATTGACGGTGTTAATTTCTTCCCCGGTTTGACCATCAAAAACAGTTAAATATTCAGGTCCGGAAAGGATAAATCCGTTTTCATTTCTGTAATCTTTTGTAGCATCTCCAATAAATTTTCCTTTGCCATCTTTGCTGCCGTCCGCTGTTTTCATCACCACTTCTGCTTTGCCATCCTGATCTAGATCGTACACCAGAAACTGAGTATAATGAGCTCCTTCCCTGATGTTTTTACCTAAATTAATTTCCCACAAGAATTTACCATTCATTTTATATGCCTGAATAACCGGAGGATCCGTGATCCCTTTCTGGCTGTTGTCGCGGGATTGTCCCGTTTGATGTAGAATGATCTCATACTCACCATCTCCGTCCAGATCTGCAACTGAAACATCGTTTGGTGTATATCCGGAGGGTGTTTTCAGAGAGATCGAAAAATAAGGTTTTTGAAAAGCTGTATATTCCGCAGAATCTCGATCAACCTCCTGATTCTTAGTATTTGATTTTACAAAATAAGTGTAATTTTTTCCTTTGTCTGCCGTCTTGTCTAAAAAGCTCGTTTCATTAAGTAAAGGCTTT
>CBFGVN010000710.1:0-1570 GCA_965651845.1 uncultured Chryseobacterium sp.
ATTGTAAAAGCAGACCTGCTGTTTTTTGATCTGTAAACGGTTTTGAAAGTACTTTTCAAAAACAATCAGAACAAAATAGCAATATTATACAACCATCTTCAACAAAAAGTGGAATGATTCGGTTATTTGAACAAAGAAGAGTTTTTATGAAATAGAATTAATTAGTTAAGATCCGTTAGTTGACAGCCTTAAAATCACCGATTTCAAGGCTGTCTTTTATTAGGGCTGAGCAGAAAAATAAACTTTAAAAAATTATACATGAAAAACCTATTTAAGTACTTTTTATTTTTAAACCTTACCTTATTCTCAATGGCCTGCAGCTCGGATCGGGATATTTTTCCGGATGAAACACCGAGTGAAGTGACCACCGTATTTTACAAAAATGCCAACGAACTTGCAGCCACTTATGATCCGTCCGGCGCTGTGAACCAGACGATGAGAGATCAGATTTATGACTTATATAAGCAGGGAAAATGGAGTGAACTGGAAGCTTTGTTTAAAAATAATAATTTAAACGGAGGATGGCCGCCTGCAAACGGAGGCTTCAATATTGTTGATGATGTTGCATTTACAGCAGGGCAGAGATACGACCGATACAGTAATGCTGTCGGTAGTTACAGTGGAACCGGTGTTCCTACTTTAGGAGGAAGCTTTACAAGCCCGATCATCAATGGTTATGTGTATACCTTCGGGCAGAGAGCCTTAAATCAACCGGAAAGTTCCTATGATTTTTATTATGAAATAGAAGTATTAAATAATTTATTAAATTTCAAAGGTCAAACTGCGGATGTAATTCCTTGGTTTAATCAGGTGGGGCGCGGGAAACAAACGATGTGGAAAATCCCGATTGATCCCGCTACAGGCTACCAGAAAACATGGAATAAGCTTGCTCAGGAAGGATATATCAAAGTAACGATCAAGAAAAGCCCGAGCGGAAATTATCCGGGTTCAGTTGGTACTGTCATTCAATAAATACATTAAATGCGTTCAATTTCAAAAAAAATAACCATTTTACAAGAGGCGGTTGTTGAAAAAAGTAGTTTTATCAATGAAGAGGTCGGAAGATCTGCTCATATCAAATTTAATTGCTGCAATTGTGGTGAGGAAAATGTTGTGGAAATCATACCCTACGAATCCGGTTTTCCGGTTTTCCAACTGTACAATAATGATCTTGTTTTGTCTAAAAATGAACTATTAAGTCATAGGATGATTGCCGAAACTCAGAAAAATATGCTGCATTTTGGGGAATTAACGGTTAATAATTTACCAACCCTTTATTTTGGAACGCATTGCATTTCCTGTGATTCAAAATATATTGGTGTATTCAGTTATGGTGAAAAACAGCCCGGATTAACGGTGCTTACCGTTTCAGGGATTTGGCAGTATGAGCAGTGATTTAAAAATTAATTTAATATGAAATTTAAATATTTCGGCTTCAAATCTTCGATTTGAAGCCGAAATATTTTTAATTAGTTTTATGTAAAAAAAGAAAAACCACAAATTTAAATTTGTGGTTTTCTGACTAACAATATATTATAACTAAGAGTTGGTGCTTACTAATCCGTAATTC
>CBFGVN010000711.1:0-1566 GCA_965651845.1 uncultured Chryseobacterium sp.
TGCTTCTGCTTTTATTTCCGGATCTTTTGTCTGCTCATAGATCATCCACAACGACCCCGGATAAAAACCGGAGCACCACCACGAAATATCCCTTGTCATCAAATGATTTTCCAAAGCATTGTATGATTGCGGCATTTTATCTTTCGGAACGGATTTCATTAAAAAACGGTATTGTTTTTCAGCAAAATTAAATTCATTCCGAATCAAAACGGACATTTCCTTTTTACTCTGTGCGTAAAAAGCAATATTTAAAGCTGTAAAAACAGCAATGGAGAGCTTGTGCAAAGTCATCTGTTATGGATATTCTTTGTACAATTTATTAATTTTTATGTTTATTATAGAAAAAATTTAATCTAAAAAAAATAAGTGATAATTATTTTTAATTTAAACCTAAATTTTTCGGGTTATTTGTTGGAATTTTTTGAACCTAAAAACATATATGCTAAACCCAGTCCTAACCCTGCCAAAGCCGCCAATTTCGTTTTTCTAGAAAGAACAGGAAGCATTGTTTCTCCATAAATCCGGTGAGGTTCTGATGAAGGCTCCAGAACATTTCCTGCTTCGGAAGGTGCATTTTTCACTTTCATCATCAGTCTCATCGCTGCAGAAGCTGTATTGATAATCGGTTTTGGAAATAAACTATAAATATTCACAAGAAATCTTGAGGCCATATCCGGAAATAAATCTTTCTTTGGATTTTTGGCTAATTCTAGAATTTTTGCCGCCGTATCTCTCGGATCTGCCGCAAACGGAGGAATCTTGAAATCTAATCCTGAATATTTTGCAGAATGCATATTTCCCGTCGACCGCTGAATCTGCGGGTAAAGATTACAGATATGAACATCCTGAAAATCGGAAATCTCTCCATGAAGACATTCCATCATCCCGCGAATACCGAATTTTGTGGAAGAATATACCGCACTGTACGGCGCCGGCATGAAGCCTCCGATAGAAACATTATTAATTAAAACACCTTCGTTCTGTCTTTTAAAAATAGGCAAAACACTGTACGCTCCGTGCATATAACCGAAAAGATTCGTTTTAATAACCTGCTCGTTGAGCTCCATCGGGATTTCTTCAAATTTTCCGCTGGCCATTACTCCGGCATTGTTTACCCAGATATCAATTCGGCCGTTGAACTGTAGAGCTTTATTCGCAAGATTCTGAACATCGGAAGCAATAGAAACATCGGTAGGAACTGCAATTGCCGCCACTTCCAGATCTCTGCACAGTTGTACCGTCTCGTCCAGTCCTTCTTTTCCTCTCGCTGCGACTACAATATTACAGCCCTCCAAAGCAAATGCCTCTGCGATAGCTCTTCCTACTCCACTGCTCCCTCCTGTAATGACGACGGTTTTTCCTCTCAGTGTACTTTGTAAATTATTATCTGATTTCATTTCGTGATGTTTTTGGTTAATTGTTTTAAAAATCAACCTATTATTATGCCATAGGAATTATTTTCAAGATTAATTTAAAAGCAAAGAATAATTTAAATTTGAGATATGAAAAACCAATTGAAATTATTCATCAAATATCACTCTTCCGTCAAAGGGTTCGCTCCAGCAG
>CBFGVN010000712.1:0-1561 GCA_965651845.1 uncultured Chryseobacterium sp.
CCAGATTCAGGATTATCTGAAACAGAATTGATTTCAGCCTTCGGAAGGTTGAATTTTGATTACGACGATAAATATTTACTAACATTTACAGCCAGACGAGATGGTTCTTCAAGCTTTAGTAAAAACTACAAATACGGAACTTTTCCTTCTGGAGCCATTGGATGGAACATCGGAAAAGAAAACTTTTTAAAAGACAGTAAAACCATTTCAAACCTAAAATTAAGAGCGAGTTATGGAGCAACAGGAAATCCTTCGATTGGCGCTTACTCTACCCTTTCGAGATTTTCTGAAATCTATTATGTAAGCGGCGACGTGATTACCAATGCGGTGCAGTTGACTTCATTAGACAATCCGAACTTGAAATGGGAAACCTCATATCAGCAGGATTACGGAATTGATTTAGGTTTATTTGATAACAGAATCAGCATTACAGCGGATTATTACAAAACTATCACGAAAGATTTATTGTTCAACAGACCGCTTCCGGGAGTTTCGGGAATTGCTTCGCAGCTTCAAAACGTAGGTGAATTAGAAAACAAAGGATGGGAATTGGGTATCAACACCAGAAATTTCGTTGGCGCTGATTTTACTTGGTCGACAAACTTTAATATTTCATCCAACAAAAACAAAGTATTAAAATTAGCCGATAACAAAGACCTTTTAATCAATTCTGCTCCAGGACATTTCTTGGCAACCGAATCGCAGATTTTACGAGTGGGACAACCGGTTGGGTCTTTCTTCGGATTCATTTATGATGGCGTAATTCAGCAGGGAGAAACCGTTTTACCCGGAAATTTTGAAACCGCTCCGGGAGGAGAAAAATTCAGAGATTACAATGGCGACGGAAAACTGGATTCGCAAGATAAAACCATCATAGGAAATCCAAATCCGGATTTCATCTTCGGATTAAACACTGATTTCACGTATAAAAATCTGGATTTGAATATCTTTTTCCAAGGTTCACAAGGAGGTCAAATTTTAAATTACACTTTGATGGAATTGGCTTCTGGAAACAACAACGCCACAACTGAAGTTTTAGATGCGTGGACACCTACAAATACCGATACTAATGTTCCGGCAAACGCAGCGAGAACGAAAAGAATCACGTCAAGATTTGTGTATGATGGAAGTTACATCCGTTTAAAAAACATTTCTTTAGGATATAGTTTAGATGAAAAGGTAGTTTCGAAAATGGGATTAAGCAAAGTTCGTTTTTACATCAGTGCCCAAAACCTTTGGACCATTACCGATTATCCGGGAACAGATCCTGAAACCAATTACCTGAACGATACCAACTCCAGAAGTAATACCAATTTAGGATTGGATTATGGAGGATATCCAAACGTAAGAACGTTTACAGCAGGATTCAATTTAAAATTTTAATCTAATAACCTTTTTGGATTTAATAATTAAACACATAGAAACATAGTTTTTTTATGCCTTAAGAAAGGATATAAAGAGAAACATGGTTTCTAACACATAGCTTCTATGTGTATTAG
The DNA here is from genome assembly GCA_965651845.1 of uncultured Chryseobacterium sp. Classification (GTDB taxonomy): domain Bacteria; phylum Bacteroidota; class Bacteroidia; order Flavobacteriales; family Weeksellaceae; genus Chryseobacterium. The sequence goes on from CBFGVN010000712.1 coordinate 1,500, forward strand.
AGATAAGTGAAACGTCTTTTTTAAGAGTTTTAAATCTATGTTTCTATGTGTTAAAAACTACA
>CBFGVN010000713.1:0-1558 GCA_965651845.1 uncultured Chryseobacterium sp.
GAAGATTGGGAGAGCCATTTCTTAAGGTTTTCATCCATCAAAGACAAATCAATACTCGCTAAAGCTAAATCGGCAACTGCTAGCGCAGAAACTTCACCTGTAATACCTATGGTTATAAGCCCCGCAATAATGGCAATAATATCGCCACCGATGCGTATATAATGCAATATTTCTGTCCATTCTTTTTCATCTGCCACCGCTTTTATGAAAAGAGCAGTTACCAGTTCTGCCTTTTGCCCTGTTTCTGCATCATATGAATAGCAGACCAAATTCATGGGGTGGTAGAGATATCCGGGATCAATGTCCTCTGTCACTGTTTGTGTTTGTTCTACTGTTGACCCTCCCTTCCCGAATTCATCTGTCTCCTGCACTTCAATGGTTTTGTTAGATTTCTTTTTCTGTTGCAGGAAAATGGCATCTTTGTAGTCAAAATCCCAATCGAAGCTCATAATACCTTTAATAGTATTCAAGGTATCATTCAATTCCAGGATATTAGACTCAATAAAATAATCTCCACTGCTTATCAATGCATTTTTAGATATTTTGCTTTTAGTATTTTTATCTCTTTTGGCGAACTCATTAAGTATGGAGGCAAATAGAATACGATTAGACATAGGCTGCCCCAGTATCTCGGAATGCCCATCAAGGTTATCATATATTTCGGTAAGGACTTTTGGATTCTTCCAAAAATAATCCACGGCTTCCTGGAATTTCCTGAACATACCCATTATCTTTATAAGCAGGGAACTTGTGTCCCTTGTCCAGCTAAACCAGCCGGTATCATCTTTTTTGGCGAGTATTTTCAGATGCTTGGCGACAACATCTGTTGGAAGATGTATTTTTAGGATAAAGCTGGTTGGCAAATCTCTATATACCTGATAGAGATCATCGGAGTTTTCAGAGCTTTCTAAAAAATCGGTAAACTCCCTAATAAAAAACGTAGAGGAATCATAATCTTTTTCTACATCTCCGTAGCTGAGATACAGCAATAAATTCCTGTATTCCTGGAAAGAATGTGTCTGTAGTTCTATTGCTGTATCGTGGGTATCAACATAGCAAAATGTAAGAACGTAAGTAAGCTTGTCATTTTCATCAAAAAAGACTTCCATATAAGGGCGGTCTCTCGACATGTTATTAGAAACTTTTATAGCTCCATCCTTCAAGCTTATTTTAGCGGAAAGATCAATATGTTTTTCTCCATCCATGATATAGGTTTGAGCGATATCCTGTTGATATTCATGGTAGCTATATTGCATTACTCCATTGCTTCCATTGGCTGTTTTTATATTGCCCAACAACATGGTAAGATTTATATACTCATCGTCCTGATAATCAATATTCTTATCAGAATTTCCGAAGGAATTGGAAAGAAGGTTTTTATTCCCTTCAAATCCTTTATTTATTTCTTCAAAAGAAAGCATTTTAAGTTCGGATAAGTCGTCGCTCAATTCGCCATTAAATAATTTCATTTTCTTCTTTTTTTATTAAACACTCCAATTCATTCACAGGAAAGATTTCTTTAGTCATCATATTCCGGCAGAATTCTTTTATCTGCTTT
>CBFGVN010000714.1:0-1552 GCA_965651845.1 uncultured Chryseobacterium sp.
CCCAATAAGATTTTCCTTCTTCGGTTTCGTATGGAATCCATGCGTTTTCTCTTAATGTTTCAGGAGAAATTTCCATTCTGAATTTATTGGCCACCTTCATTCCTTTATCATACAAAGCGGCTCCTGGTGCTCTTGATCCGTGATGGGTCACCAGCATGGTATTTCCGGTATTTTTTGAAATTCCGACAAATAGGAAGTGATTTCCATCGCCCTGAGTTCCCATATGTGAACGCGCAATGCTGATTAATTTCTCGTCATTCAGGAAATCATTTTCTCTGAAAGCATCCATCAATTCCTGAGACATTTCCATTTGCTCACCTCTCGGTCTTCCTCCATATCCAAAGTGTGTTGCTGAATGAGCGGCATCCAAAACTTCCTTAGGATCAGCTTTTCCAAAATCGGTCAACATTACGGAACAGCAGATATCTGCGCTATGAAATCCCGGGTGAATGGCATTCTTTGCCACAACAACTCCACCAACGGGAATCTGACCTTCAGGACCTGTAGGGCACGCATCGGGCATAATTGCACCAGCAACCAAAGTTGGAGTTTTCATCAAAACTTTCATGGTATTGATTACTTTTTCCACATTATCGTTTTCACTTTCATGTTCGGCTCTGATGTTGATGACAAAATCTTTCGGAGCTTCATGAAGCGGAATCAGCTCAGGCTGTTTGAATTGTTCTAAATATTCTTTGATTTGAGCTTCGTTCAAATTGTTTTCGTTGATATATTCAATAGCTTCTTTAAACCATTTTGCGGGTCTGTATCCAAGCTCAATTAAGTTATTTCCGTTAAATTCCATTTCTATTTTCATTTTGTTGATGCAAAGTAATAATACAAGTATGCAATGTTTTTGCGCAGATGAAATTATTTTAATTATTTTTACAAATTCAAGCAAAAAGGTAAGGAGCAAAGAAGGCAAAATTGCGAAAAAGCAAATTAGCCTTATGCTGCATAAACATAGCAGACTTTATTAGCATTCTTTGCTTTTTCGCAATTTTGCTTTCCTTGCCTTAAATAAAAATTAAATTATGCTATTAGAACAAGTAAAAAACGCTCCTGAAACTATTGAGTTTAAGAATGCAATCTCTTACATTGATGAAAATTACAATTTCACACCAACAAAATTCACGAACGGAAATACAGTAAATGAAGCAGATCAAAATAACGGATCTTGCAAAGTTTTCAGTTTTGGAAAATTGAATAACCTGTCTAAAGATGAAGTGTTGAGTCTTTTCGGAGAATTTTACAGAGAAGACGTATTGAAAAACCCTGAAGGAACGGATCATCAGAATATCAGAAATTTCATCAAATTTGGCTGGGATGGAATTTCTTTTGAAAGAGAAGCTTTGAGTAAGAAATAATTTTGTTTTGGTCATTGCCGTGTCGTAAGTTCTGTTGTCATTCAGAACAGGGCAAAGTGGAGTGAAGAATCTATTTAAATAACTAAAAAATATAGATTTCTCCTAATGTCGAAATGACCAATAAAAGAAGACAATTTCTACTCCCCACGTTCGCGTGAGGGATGCGTAAGGTGCGACTGAAAGGA
>CBFGVN010000715.1:0-1548 GCA_965651845.1 uncultured Chryseobacterium sp.
GTAAAGAATTTCCATCAATTAGGTTAAAGATGTTGTTCTCTTGAAAACGAAAAAATAAATAAAGCTTCTGGTCTTTTTCACAATAGAAACTTCTTCTTTTTCCAAGACCGGTTTGTTTTTTTATCAACTTTTCACCGCATTTCGGGCAAACAGATTTGGTATGGGCTAGCCAGTGTTTTTTCAGGGTGAATTCGCGTTTCCATTTCAGGAAATCAAAACTGTAATTTCTGGCTTCGGCAATGAGTTCTTTGATTTTTTCCGCAGGCATATTTCCAAGCAAACTTTCTGGCTGAACTTCAATTCTGAATAACACTTCATTCTTTATAATATTACCGACTCCGGAAAAAATATCCTGATCCATCAAAGCGTCACAAACCATCATTTCCGGGTTCGATTTCAACTTTTTCTCTGCTTTTTTAGGATTCCATTCATCACTCATGACATCAGCTTCCCAATCGATTTTTAACAAAAATTCAGCATCAACAAGTTTTATATTACAGGTATAAAAAAACATTCCCCCATCTTTAAAAGTCAACGAAAGTCGAAGCTGTTGATCGGGTTTTGTCTGTTCATCAATGCTGTGGGAACCGAACATGAGTAAATGAATTCTGACTGCAATTTCGTCAAAAACAAGATAAGTCTGTTTTCCAAAAGTCCGGATTTCCTTTAAAATTTTCCCTTCAAGAATTTCTTTGTCGATTTTTGCATTTCCACCAGCTTCCAAAGTTTTTTCACCAACAAATTTTTGCAGGCTTTCTTTCATGAGTATTATGGAAGGACCTTCGGGCATAATTTAGACTACATATTCACATTCTTTACTTAGAGACCATTTACCGTTTTCATAGACTGCAATAATTTTGCCACCACTCGAAGATTTGTGGTAGGGGATATAAAATGTTTTTCCATCGGGGTCTTTTTTTATTCTGCCATAGTATGTGGAGAATAATCCTGGTCTATAATCATTATTTAATTTACGTGCCTTTTCTTCGGGGAATATTAAAACTCTTCTTTTTTCAGGATTTACTTTTTGAAAATATTCACAACTAGATTCGTAGGTCTCAAAAGTATAATGATTTTCCTGAGTATTATGAGAAGAACTGTCTTTTTCAATAATCTCTTCAAAAAGCTTTGTAAACATATTATTTTCAGATTTATATCGAGGATTTAAATCTTCAAAATCAGAAATTTTGTCTCCGTCGGTATCTTTGGAATTTGGATTTAGAAAAATAAGATTTTCAAATAAATCATTGTATCCATCATTATCAGAATCTTTTTTTATATCATTTAAATCAATCTGAAAGGTCAAAAAGTCTTTCACAGCTTCTATTTCCGGATGTCCCGGCCGGCCCCAAGATCTGACTATTGCTATAAAAGAGCCATCAATATAAAGTTTATTGTCTTTAATGAAACTTTCTTTTTGATTTTTGTTGATGTAAGTATTTTTATTAAATCCTATATAATAAGCCTTAGGCGTTTTGTTTCTAATTTCGAAACGCCAATAACCAAATTCGTTTTCAGCAATAGCATAGGATATATTATTTTCCTTTT
>CBFGVN010000716.1:0-1547 GCA_965651845.1 uncultured Chryseobacterium sp.
ACAACTTTATTTTTAGCTGTAGTTGGAATTTTGCTTTGACCACTGCTCTCGTTTTTATTATTCAATTTTAGAATAATGGCTGTATTTTTCCATACTATATCGGTCGAATAAGATTTCGTATGCAGTAATATTAATTTCCACAAAACACTTTTGATCCTTTTCCTAAGGACAAGTTAAGTAATATGAGTCCCTGCTAGAGAGATATCGAAAAAATAATTTTTAAAATAATTTAATTATGAAACGATTGTTTCAGATTTTTTAATACCTTTGCTTCAGAAAGTTACTGATGGCTAGAAATATTGAATTCAATGAAGAAGTGGCAATCCAGAAAGCAATGGAAGTTTTTTGGGAGAAAGGCTATTATGCTACTTCCATGCGCGACCTTACGGATGCTATGAAAATCAACAGCAGCAGCCTTTACAATACCATTGGTGACAAACATCAGCTGTTTTTGAAGTGTATCGATCATTATATTGATGTAAAGAAAAAAAATCTGACTGACAGGATTATTGAAGGCAAATCTCCACTCAGAATTTTAGAAGATTTCCTACATGATTCTGTTACTGCAATTGCAAATGATTCAAATCCGTGTATGGTGGTAAAAACAGCTTTTGAAGTTGCCCAGAAGGATAAAACTGTACAATTGCTGCTTCAAAAAGACACGACGTTTACGCATTCTTTTTTGGTTGGCCTCATTGAAAAAGCTGTAGCCTCAAAGGAAATGAGCATTCACACTTCCCCTGCGGTTTTAGCCGATTTTCTCATAAGCTCATTTTCCGGTTGGTACGAAATGTATCTCATCAATAAAGATCCCCACCAGATTAAAAGTATGGCCGAATACATCATAAAGCAAATCTTAAAATAAAAAATTTTGGACAATTTTGAAACAATTGTTTCATTATTTTTAATTAATTCTAAAACAATCATTTTAAAATAAATCATTCAGTATGACAACACAGAAAAACAAATCAGACCTAACGGGTAAAATTGCCCTGGTTACAGGAGGAACAAAAGGAATTGGTCTAGCAATCGCAAACAGACTTGCTGAATCGGGAGCAAAAGTTATTGTCACAGCGCGTCATCAGCCAAAAGAAAATTTGGAACATTATTTTATTGCTTCAGATCTTACAATAGCTGAAGATGTTGCCAGGCTCACGGCACAAATCACAGAAAAATTTGGAACAGTTGATATTTTAATAGACAATATCGGAGGACTTACGACACCCGGAGGAGGATTCAGTGCCCTGACGGATAAACATTGGGAAGACGAGATCCAATTTAACCTTCTGGCAGCCATCCGGTTGGACAGATCGATCCTTCCCAAAATGATTGAACAGAAAAGTGGCGTAATCATTCATATTTCTACCGGCAGCAGCAAATTACCGATCTGGGATATCAATATGGCCTATGCAGTTTCAAAAGCAGCATTGAACAGTTACAGCAAAGCCCTTTCTACGGAAGTTGCCCGTCATGGGATTCGCGTACTTACGGTATTGCCGGGAGCAGTTAAAACACCTATGATGGGTGAGTTTGTGGAAGGTATTGCG
>CBFGVN010000717.1:0-1540 GCA_965651845.1 uncultured Chryseobacterium sp.
ACTGAACATATAATTCATAATTTTTAATTCTTTGCTGCGGAGAAATTTTTTCATCATAAAAACTCCAGCTGTCGATGGTCTGTATATTATATAATTTGACTTTTCCTTGTTCTATAAACCAGTTGATGCTTCCATTGAGGTGAAAGTCATGGTTTTGCGTATATTGACCTTGTGAAGTGGGAAACATAACGATCGGGTAACCGTAATGTCCCGTAACCTCTACTTTAAGGCTTGTTCCTAAAATATGTGAATAATAATCTGTGTGTTCTATCTGAGGCATTTTTTTATTATAATTGATGAATGATAAATGATAATCGATTTAGATTATAAGTTATTCGCTAACTTCTAACTTCTAACTTTTCAGCTTGTCGGTTTACTTTTCGGAGGAAGAATATTCAGCATATCCGAATGTATTTTTGCCGCTGCATAATCCAGTCTTTCCTGAACCACGGAAGAATCATTCGATTTGTAAACAATGCCAACATGGTAATCGATCGGAAGAAATTTTACGACTTCTTCACATTCAAATTGGTTATAATCCGGTTCTTTATCTTTAATTAAAGCTACAATCAATCCCGAATAATATCCGGTAGGTTTAGCAACGTCATATTTTTTCTGTTTCAGCAGAGCATCTTCAATTTTTGCCCATTCTCTCCAGATATTGATATTGCTGGAAGCCTCCACCAGATCAGGAATATGAGCACCTCCGACTCTGGAAGATGTTTCAAGGAAATACCATTTTCCGTCCTCTTTTCCCCGTATAAATTCTGTATGAGTAGCTCCATTAATCAATCCGAAACTTAACAAAACTTTTGCATTCGCCTCTTCAAGCGCACTGAATTCATCGGAATATCTTCCCAATGTTTTCGATCTGAAGACACCTCCTTCATGTGAAACCTGCATCGGAGGAGCAAGATATTTTGAAGCAGATGTGAAAACAATTTCTTTATTAAAGGTTAAGCTGTCAACATGATAAACATCTCCCGGTTTGAAACTTTCCAGTAAAAATAAATGTCGCTCTTCTCCCAGAGCATTCAAAGCGTCCCAAAGTTCATCTTTAGACTTCAGTTTTTTGATTCCAGAAGCCGAAGCTTCCGAACGTGGTTTTAAAACCCATGGAGCAGGAACATGATCAACGAAACGATTAACCTCATCATTATTAAAAACAGCAGTAAACTCAGGAACGCTAATTCCAGAATCTTTTGCCTTTTGTCGCATTGCCAGTTTATCTCTGAAATATCTGTGCGTTGTTTGTCCCATCCCCGGAATACGGAATGTTTCCCGGATAAGAGCTGCTTTTTCCACATCATAATCGTCCAGAGCCACGACGGCGTCTACTTTCCGGGTCTGCATCAGATGGGAAAATCCCTGAATAAGATGTTCCAGATTCCAGACAGACGGCTGTAATTCGGGCATGTAAAATACTTCGTCAATGGCGTGCCAGGGCCAATTTTTTTCTTTAAGGTTTTCGGATGTGACTAAGATTATTTTATTACCGAGCTTTTTCATTTCGTCCATGAAATCATAGCCCTTGTAGTAG
>CBFGVN010000718.1:0-1536 GCA_965651845.1 uncultured Chryseobacterium sp.
ATGGATATACCAGGGACGATCGTGGAGCGAACTGCCCGTTCATTTTCTGACTTCTCTATCATACGCTGTGCTGTATATCTATACGTTTTGCATTTCTAATCAGTTAGATGGAATCGAGGAGGACCGGATCAATAAACCCTATCGTCCGCTGGTAACAGGTATGGTAACGGTTAAAGCGACGTATATCCGCTTGTATGTTTACAATGTTATCTATGCCTTTTACGGTCTTATGCTTGGTATCTTTTGGTTTTCGGTTGCCTGGATCGCAGTTTCTTATTACCTCAATCTGGGTGGTGGTAGTAAGCATTGGGCGACAAAGAACCTGATAGGAATGACAGCGGGAACCTTTATCCTGTTTAATGTTCAATGGCATATTGCATTATCAGAACAATCGACAATCACTACAAACCTGCAAGGTTACTTTTTCCTAATGAGTGGCTGGGCAGGATTTGCCCTTCCCATTCAGGATCTTCGTGATCGGGAAGGAGACCTTCAGGGAGGTCGTAAAACACTTCCCATTCTCTATGGTGATCACAAAGCAAGACTGATGCTTTGTGTGCATTATTTTCTTTTTTTACCCTCCCTATTTTTATGCATCATGCTGACAATGGACAGTCTGCAGGAGATTTTTTCTGAGATAACCGATCTTATTATTTTCATTATCCAGTTGGCCGTCCATTGGACAGTTGCCATCCGTCTACTTCTTTACCGCACACCAAAGGCAGATCATACAACCTACCATCTGTATGTTCTGCTTTTTGTGGCTACTATTCCATTGGCTTGTATCATCTAAGATTGGTTACCCGATTTGTGCAGTAACTAATTTTTTTTAATGTATTCCAGTGCTTTTTTATTTTCAGGATTAATTGCCAGACATTTCTTAAAGCTTTCTACAGCCTTTATTCTATCACCAGCTGATAAGTATGCTTTACCTAATTTTAGAAATGCGTTTTCACTTGATGAATAAAGCAATGTATTGAGTTTGAATATTTCAATGGACTGCGAAATTTTTTTCTGCTTTACTAAATCATTTGCTACGTCTTCAACAAGTTTTTCATTTATCCTAAATCTTGGAAAATTTTCTTTGCATAATTTTACTAAGTGAAATAATTCTTCGCTGTCTCTTTTTTCCATTTCGTCCTGAATGCCTCTGATTGTGGCAGGATAGGAACATATTTTTCCAGCAATATCATAAGCAACCTTAATTCCGGCATCACTACCTTTGTTGCTTATTACAATAATAGTAATTTTTTTATCTGTGATATGTTGAACAGATGTAGAAAAATCAGTTACACCTCCATCATGGATGATCCGTGAATGCCCACCAATAGTATCCATAACCCATACCAAGCCATATGTGCTGTTTTTTTGTGGAGTAAAAATTTTGTCCAATGTTGTTTTATCAAATAAAGCATTAGAATTAAATGCCTGGTTCCATAAAAGCAAATCTTTTGCTGTTGAATACATACCCCCAATAGCAAATGAGTTATCCATATTTATATAAGATGTATTTGAAATGAGGCTGTCGTTTTCTTG
>CBFGVN010000719.1:0-1532 GCA_965651845.1 uncultured Chryseobacterium sp.
AAAGCGAGGGGAAAAAGTCTGGGAAAACTTTTAATACAATATGCCATCGAAACGATTGAAAACCGTTTTCATACTTCTGAAATCAGAATTTCTGCACAGGATTATCTTCTGAAATTCTATAGTGATTTTGGCTTCGAAGATACCGGGAAAAAGTATTTGGAAGATGATATTCCGCATACGGAAATGTTGAGAAAATAAAAAAAGCGAAGAAATTTTTCTTCGCTTTTTGTTGATAGTTAAATATATGGAGTGTTTTTAGTTTTTATTTGAAATAGCTTTTAAAATAATAGGCTCAATATTAGAAGGAAGGTCGGCAGATTTTATCTGATAGTTTTTGATTTTCATTTCTTTGAACCAGTTTTCCCAGTATTCTTTGATAACCGCTTCTTCGAATGGATTTCCTTTGTCGGGATTGATTCCCAGGACAATTACCTCAAGATTATTCAGGTTATCGTTAGCTTTTACGAAACCATAACCGTTTTTCTCAATAATACTTTTAAAATCTGAATTGATAAGATTATTAGCTCTGATCAGCTTGGTGGTGAGATAAGATGTTTTATATGAATTGTCTTTTTTTTCCTCAAATTTAGAATCGGTATGATACATATATCCGTCTGTCAGAATAAAAAGAATGTTTCTGCGGTCATTTTTTATACAATAATCTTTCACTTTATTTTTGAAAAACTCCCAAATATCCGATCCAACATAATTTCCGTCTTTAATGGCAGATTGATAAATGTTTAAAGGCAATTCCGAATATTTTTTTTCAACAAGACTGAAATAATCTTTGCTGGTATTTCTATCAAAGGACACCTTAAGGTCTTTTGTAAATTCATTCATTTTCGGATCAGAAGGTTCGGGATTGAAAAAAACCTGCATCTGATCATCATAAGTAATGATCTTTTTGGATTTGATATGATTTAAAAAACCTTTTTCAATGGCTTTGATGTATTCCGTGTCTCTCTGGAAATATTCCATTGTGGGATTCGGATTGGTTGCTGGATCGATTCTGTCTGATAAGTCAATTAAAATACTGAGATTGATGTTGTTGAAATCAACAATAACTGAATCTTTTTTATCATTATCCGTTTTTCCGGCTTCATTTTTACAACAGGAAACCAAAGAAATAATCATTAATACATAGAATATTTTTTTCATAATTTATGGTTTATAAAGATGACAAATAAACGAGATTCTGGTTATCGGAATTGGCGCCAACAGTTTCAAGATTGGTATTATACGTTGTTATACAATCATCGATCATCGTTTGTTTTTCCGTTCTTGAAACCGCAATTTTCTCCCCGATAAACGTTACCCAACCCTGAACATATTCCGATGCATATAATTTATAATCTTTTGTTGGAATGATGACACCGTCAATGATATTCTGAAGTTCCTCGATTCTGCCTCGGGTTTTAATGATAAGTTCCTTCGTATTCCCTATGTTTCCAAGGATTTCTTCAATTTCTTTCTTAAGAGCATTAATCTTTTCTAAAAGAAAAAGTACATTTTTCTTCCTGATTTCCTGCTCA
>CBFGVN010000720.1:0-1521 GCA_965651845.1 uncultured Chryseobacterium sp.
TAACGACTGAAACCCTAGCCTCGATTGCAGTGAAAATCCTTTTTTGAAAAAAAAGATTGCAACGGAAAGCGAGAAATAGCTTCTAAGAAAATCATTCAATTATTCTCCAAAAAATGTTTGATAGAGAAGATAAAGATTTAAAATAATGATAATAAACGAAATAACCCAAACACAGATTTTCAAAAACGGTTTATTTACAAATTCGCCCATTTTCGCTTTATCACTTGTAAACATTACCAATGGAACAACAGCAAAGCTAAGCTGCATCGATAAAATAACCTGACTTAAAACCAGGAGATCTGTCGTGCCTTGTTCTCCGTAAATGATCGTTACAATCAAAGCCGGAATTACAGCTATTAATCTTGTTATTAATCGTCTCAGCCATGGTTTTAATCTTATATTTAAAAAACCTTCCATTACGATTTGCCCGGCGAGAGTTCCCGTTAAAGTAGAATTCTGCCCGGAAGCCAGCAAAGCAATCGCAAAAGCAATACTTGCCATGGAAGCTCCCAAAATCGGAGTCAGCATCTTGTAGGCATCGTGAATATCTGCTACATGTTTGTTTCCTGTGGTGTGGAAAGTTGCTGCAGCCAGAATTAAAATAGCTGCATTAATGAAAAAAGCAAGCATTAATGAAACCGTACTATCTAACGTCGCAAACTTGATCGCTTCTTTTTTCCCCTCTCTATTACGCGGATAATCCCTGGTCTGAACAATGCTGCTATGAAGATAAAGGTTGTGCGGCATCACGGTAGCACCCAAAATTCCGATGGCAATATACAGCATCGCAGGATTTTGAATGATTTCAGCTTTTGGAGCCAATCCGCCTAAAATTTCGTTAAATGCAGGTTGAGAAATTACAATTTCATAAATGAAACACGCTAAAATGATGAAAATCAATCCGCCAACAATACTTTCAATCCACCGGAATCCTTTAGACTGAAGCAAAAGAATGACTAATACATCGACTGTTGTAATTACAATTCCCCATGTTAAAGGAATATGAAATAATAAATTTAAAGCGATGGCAGAACCAATAACTTCTGCAAGATCACACGCTGCAATGGCAATTTCACAAAATACCCATAGAATAAAATTGGTTGTAGGGTTGAAATGATCTCTACACGCCTGAGCCAGATCTCTTTCTGCAACGACACCCAATTTTACAGATAAATGCTGCAAAACCATCGCGAAAATATTCGAAATCAAAATGACAGAAAGTAGAGTATAGCCAAATTGTGCACCTCCCGCAATATCGGTAGCCCAGTTTCCCGGATCCATATATCCTACGGCAACCATGAGTCCCGGACCTGCAAAAGCCAGATATTTCCTCCAGAAAGTAGCTTTCCGGGGAACTTTTATAGAAGAGTAAACTTCTGATAAAGAGTGTGATGTTTTATCTTTACGCCAAGCGCTTTTTAAATTCAAGTTCATAAAATGTTAGAAATGACTAACAAATTTAATTAAAGAAATATAAACACGGAAATTAAGACACAAAAAAATCCCGAAAATTACTTTCCG
>CBFGVN010000721.1:0-1517 GCA_965651845.1 uncultured Chryseobacterium sp.
ATATATGAATTAAATCAATAATAAAAGCTTCTATTCATTTACTTTTTATCAATAAAATTAATTATTAAAATAATTTTTATCAATTTAAACCATAAAAAAAGCCTCACAATATTTGTAAAGCTTCTGTATTATTATTAATGAAAATTATTATCTGTTGTTTCTTATTTCAAGTTCTTTTTTAATCAGGCCAAGCTCTCTTCCTGTTTGTCCTGCAACAGATGTATTTTCCTGTGCTCTTCTGGTATGATACGGAACTACATCCTTTACAAGTCCGGACGGGAGGGATTTTGCTACGTTATAGCCTTTATCAGACAAATAAAAGGTAATGTTGTCACTCATCCCGTAAAGCTGGCCAAAATATACGTGAGGATTGTCATTCTGCAGTCCTGCAGCCTTCATTTTATCCATCACCAATTCTGAAGAAATTTCGTTGTGCGTTCCAAAAAAAGCTGAAACTTTATCCAGATGGTTCATTACAAAATCAATTCCCGCATTATAGTTTTTGTCAGATGCTTCTTTGGTCGGCTGGATCGGATCTGCATAGCCTTTTTCAGCAGCTCTTGCTCGTTCTTTTTCCATATAAGCTCCACGAACGATCTTATACCCAATGAAATAGCCTTTTTCTCTTGCTCGCTGAAGATGCTCTTCCATATATTCTAATCGACTGGTTCTATACATCTGGATGGTATTCCAAACGATTGGTTTTTCCTGATTATACTTCTGCATCATTTCTTCACAAAGGTGGTCTGCAGCGTCCTGCATCCATGTTTCTTCTGCGTCTACCATTACTTTTTTATCATTTTCGTGACAAAGTTTACATACTTCATCAAACCTTTTTACGACTCTTTCCCATTCTTCCTTCTGGCTCGAAGTAAGTTCTGCATTCTTCCCAACAGCTTCGTATAGATCAATCCTTCCAAAGGCAGTCGGTTTGAAAACGATAAAAGGAATCGCAGGATTTCCCACAGAAAATCTAACGATATCTTTAATCTCCTGGCACACAGCATCAAACGTGGCTTCATCTTCCTTACCTTCAATGGAATAATCGAAAATACTTCCAACTCCTCTTTTAAAAAGCTGTTTCACGACTTTCATACTTTCTTCACGTGTCTCACCACCGCAAAACTGTTCAAACAAAGTATTCTTTACAATTCCGGTAACGAAAGGAAAATTATTATGAATTGTGAAATTAAGAACGGAAGTTCCAAGACTTGTAAGAGCCGGCTGTTCAATCATTTTGAACATCCAGTACGCTTTCTTTAACTGTGCATCAGATTTATCTGCAAATGCAACTTTAGTATCGTTAAAAATGGGCATTACTTTTATATAAATTTAAGGTTTTGCGAAGATAAGAAAATGTAAGGTTTTTTCAGGAAATTTTTCTATAATTTACCTTCCAGACCATTTAAAAGCATGGCAATGATGCCGACAAAAACCCAAAATCTTAGAATATTGAGTGTTACGAATTTACTTCTCCTGGAATCGCTCAGAAGAAGATAAATACATAAGATAAAAAC
>CBFGVN010000722.1:0-1505 GCA_965651845.1 uncultured Chryseobacterium sp.
TCGCATTTTTGCCCCATGCATGAATTAAGTTTTGTGGGATTTCGATGTCAACTAGAGTAACGACCTGTCCCATTTGGTTCAAAACCTTTCCGCTGTCCGAAAGGGTAGTGCCACCAATTGTATCAATGACAACGTCTACACCTTTACCGTTTGTCAGTTCTAAAATGGCGTCGATATAATTTTCTTTTTCATAGTCGATGATGTAATCTGCCCCCAATTCTTTAAGGAATTCATGATGAACGCTTCTGGCTGTTGTATAAACAGTTGCGCCCATTGCTTTTGCTAATTGAATGGTTGGTATTCCTACACCTCCGGCACCGCCATGTATCAATATGGTTTGATTGATTTTAAGCTGAGCTCTTGTATACAGCATTTCCCAAGCCGTTCCTGCTGCTAAAGGAAATGTGGCAGCTTCTAAATGGCTGATATTTTTAGGTTTAATACCGATGATCGATTCCTTAGCCACGTGATATTCTGCATAACTGCCATATCCATTAAAAATTTCAGGAGTGTAGTATACTTCGTCGCCCACCTTAAAGTTTTTGACGCCTGTTCCAACCTCCACAATCACGCCAGACACATCATGTCCTGTGATTACAGGCAGCTGCAACTCATTTTTATAGTCTCCTCTGCGAACTTGGAAATCCAACGGATTCACCGATGTTGCCATCACTTTTACTAATACTTCATCAACACCCGGTTTTGGAGTCGGAATATCTAGAATTTCAAATTTTTCTACCGAACCGAACTCGTTTAATACTGCTGCTTTCATAATGATTTTATTTATTTGTTATTTGTATATTTTCCTATTTAGATAAAAGTCTAATTGCTAATTGAAATTTTTTTATTTATTGATTGCGAATTATCTTTCTTATAAATTTTTTTTAATAAAAAGTGATTTGAAAATGTAGATCTATTTTTTGACTAAATAATTAAATAATTATAAGTGCAAACTAGATTAAATATCTAATTTTGTATAATTAGGTAAATTCCTAAATCATATAATAAATTTTTTATAAATCTTCTTTTATCAATTTTGCTAATTCCTGAATTGCTTTTTCATTTCTTTTATAATATGTCCACTGTCCCTTTCTGGTCGCGATCAGGATCTCAGCAGATGACATTGTTTTTAAATAATCAGAAACCGTAGGTACCGACATTCCTGCTTTCTGTGCTATATCAGATACACAAACTCCCAATTCAGGAGAGTAATTGCTTAATTCTTCTTCAGGAAAATGATCGAAAGGATCTTTTAACCATCCAAGAATATTGAGACGTGTCTCATTTGATAATGACTTGATAACTTCCAATAATTTCATACGACATTGATTTTATTTTGCAAATTTAGGTAATTTCCTAAATGTCTACAAAATTTTCTATATGATTTTTAATATAAGAGCAATTGACATTGGCTATTGTTTTATATTTATTCTACCAACTGTATATTTTTATTGCTGTTAGCAGTTTTCATCCCCCATTCTGAAATGGATTTGAGAACTGGTATC
>CBFGVN010000723.1:0-1501 GCA_965651845.1 uncultured Chryseobacterium sp.
ATCTTGAAAATCCCAAATATCTTAAAGAATTTCACAATTTGCATTGTGCAAAAGAAGATATTATTCATGATAAGCTTATTCCGAGAAAAAAACTTCTGATTCCGGATAATAAGACAATCAAAGAATACAACAGCAGAAACGATGCGCCTTTCAAAGATCCCAAGCTGAATCCTGAATTGCCTTTCAACCCTGAAAATTTCAGTAAAATATTTTCAGTAACGAATACCGAAATTGAAGAAACGGAATTGGATAAGAAAAGCAATATTCTTTTGTACACGGTTTCATTAAAATGGATCGCAAAAGAAGAAAATTTTCATGTTTTTCATGTTTTTAAAAATAATTTTTCAACTGAACATGGAAGTATGATGAATGATCTTGCCTCGGTATCAATCCGTTCCCTGAACCCGATCATTATCAAAACAAATGAAAAAGGGGAAGTCATGAATGTTAGTTTGAAAGAAGAAACCATTAACAACTTTGGTAGTATCAGAGAAAATTTGTCTGATCTTTTTCCGGATAAGTACTCCAAAATTTACCTTGATGAATTTGAATTTGCTGTTCTGGATAAGAAATTATTTGATCAGAGAATGAAAGAGGATATTTTTATCAAAACATATTTCTCTTCTTTGAGAAATGGATTTAAAAACGGAAAATCATTCATTAAACAAACAATAGGAGAAGATAATATTCCTATTGAAGTGATACAGAGAGTGGAAGACGAAGCATATACAAACGAAATTATACTTCAGCAAAATATTCAGCCTGAATCCGGAATCGATTTTAATGGAAAATATGTCGTGTCAACGGAAACCGGGATGGTTAAAAATATAGAAATCAAGTATTTTATTTCTCAATACAGTGTAAAAAGTACCAATTTTTTTTCAGTAAAAGAGTTGTCGTAAAGTACGATAAATAAAGCTTTGTTAAATAAAGGTTAAATCAATTGTCGTAGAATTACGACATCAAATCGTAGAAGTACTACAAAATATGAGATTGCTCTTCAAAAGCTTTCGGGGGAAAGCCAGGCACCCTATATTTGTAAGACAATCACCGAATCACAAAATATTATTAACGATTAAAATTTACCATCATGGCAGGAAATTCAAGAGGAATCTTAAAATTCAATGGAGGCGAAGGCCAGAAATTATTAAAGCTGAACTATAGCGTATCGAGATCTACGGACGTATCAGGGAGAGTGGCTTCAGACCCATCCAATGCGCTTATCAAAGTGACCATAGAAGCTACTGAAAAATCTGATATCTTAGAAAGCTTACTAAACGGAAAATACAAGCCTACAACAGGTGAAATCACTTTCAATAAATCTCACGAAGAGGGCACTTTGATTACTCTTTCTTGGGAAAACGGATATGTGATCCAACATGAAGTGGACTTTGACGCGGTAGACGAAAACAGTATGCTGATCAGCTTCATCGTAAGCGCAGAAACGATCGACTACGGAAATTCGAAATATGCTGGTCTATGGCCGTCAAGTTAAAAAAAT